>CAKUCJ010000022.1 GCA_934643435.1 uncultured Collinsella sp. | reverse complement strand
GAGTACCATGGCGAGGAATCGCGCCGCACCATTGCGGGCTGCCCCGGGCTTTCGCTGGTGGAGGAGGGGAGTAAGGTCACCTATACCAATGCGGCCTCCGAGATCCCTACGGCGCACATCGAGACGCTCTGCCCCGAGGGCCTGACCTATATCTTTGGCTGCGGCCACGTGGGCGCCGCGACGGCGCGGGTGCTCACGGCGGCGGGCTTTGCCGTTGTGGCTTGCGACGACCGCCCCGGCACGCTGACCCCCGAATGGGTGCCCGGTGTCTACGATCGTCGCCTGGTCGATTACAAGAACCTGAGCGAGCTGTGCCCCATCGGCCCGCGCGACCTGGTGGTAGTCGCCACGGCGGGTCACAAGTCCGATATCGACGTGGTGATTCAGGCCATGCGCGCCAAACCCGCCTATCTGGGCTGCCTGGGCTCGCGCCGCAAGACGGCCTTTGTGCGCGCCCGCCTGGAGCAGGAGGGCTTTACGCAGGAGCAAATCGGCGAGCTGCACCTGCCGATCGGTGTCGCCATCGAGGCCGAGGATCCCGAAGAGATCGCCATCTCCATCGCCGCCGAGATGATCCACCTGCGCCGCACCAAACTCGTCCCCCGCAAACGGTAATCTCATCCCATTAATATAAGTTACGGTGGAATAGTTCCTAGGACTCTATTGAGAGTGGATAATCTCCCACTTTTGGCCTGTATCGGGGCCAAAAGTGGGAGATTATCCACTCTCGTTCGTCATGCGTCCGAAAATCCACTCTCGTGCGTCCGATAGTCCGCTCTCGTTTCTCAACCACCATGAATCAATTTGTGCGGGGGAGTTGTGGAGTTGTGCAGGCAGACGAGGTTTTTCTGGAAATACGCACCCAATGCGCGTATAGTACCGATTGTTTTGTCGGCTCCTGCTGCGTCGAGTCCAAACCGCGAAATGCCATGAGCGGCGCGGATGCAGCCAGGAGGCACGAGGACAACCCATCGTGGCCACGCCCCGTGCTTAAAACCCCAAGAAGGAGTGAACAATGGCAGAAGAGAAGTATGTGCCGCGTCTGAAGACCAAGTACAACAACGAGGTCAAGCAGCAGCTTCAGGACAAGTTCCAGTACGAGAACGTCATGATGATCCCCAAGTTTGAGAAGATCGTCGTGAACATGGGTGTCGGCGAGGCCGCTACCGATTCCAAGGCCATCGACGGTGCCGTGCGCGACCTGCGCGCCATCACCGGTCAGCAGCCGATGATCACCCGTGCCCGCAAGTCCATCGCTACCTTCCGCCTGCGCGCTGGTATGCCGATCGGCTGCAAGGTTACCCTGCGTGGCGACCGTATGTGGGAGTTCTTCGATCGTCTGACCTCCGTCGCGATCCCCCGTATCCGCGACTTCCGCGGCATCTCCGCCAAGAGCTTCGACGGCCGTGGTAACTTCTCCATGGGCGTCACCGAGCAGCTCATCTTCCCCGAGATCGACTTCGATTCCGTCGATCACCAGCGTGGTATGGACATCACTTTCGTGACCACCGCCAACACCGATGAGGAGGCCAAGGCCCTTCTGGACGCCTTCGGTTTCCCGTTCAAGAAATAGGTTCACCTGCCCTATAAGCGCCGTTCCCACAAGGGGGCGGCGCTTGGGGCGAACAATACTCTATGTGAGGAGGATATAAGTGGCTAAGACATCGATGATCGTCAAGTGCAATCGCAAGCAGAAGTTCTCTACTCGTGAGTACACGCGCTGCCAGCGCTGCGGCCGTCCGCACTCTGTGTACCGCAAGTTCGGCCTGTGCCGTGTCTGCTTCCGTGAGCTTGCACTCAAGGGCGAGCTTCCCGGCGTTAAGAAGGCCAGCTGGTAAGTCACTACCAGCGTTTCAAGCATCAGTTTGGAACAGGGAAAACGCGCTAGTTAGGCTTTGCCGTTAAGGGCGGCGAAGAACCAAGAGCACGTGTTCATCAAGAACGAAGGAGAATCTGTATGAACCTTACAGACCCGATCGCAGATATGCTTACGCGCATCCGTAACGCTAACTCTGTGAACAAGGCCACGGTCTCCATGCCGAGCAGCAAGAAGCTCGTCGAGATCGCTCGTGTTCTGCACGAGGAGGGCTACATCGAGGGCTACGATGTCGAGGACACCGTTCCCCAGAAGACTCTGCACATCACGCTTAAGTATGGTCCCAAGAAGGCTAAGGTCATCAACGGCATCCGCCGCATTTCCAAGCCGGGCCTGCGTAAGTACACCGGCGTTGCCGACATGCCCCGCGTCCGCGGTGGCCTTGGTACCGCCATTATTTCCACCAGCCATGGCGTCATGACCGACCGCGATGCTCGCAAGCACAACGTCGGCGGCGAGATCATCGCTTACGTCTGGTAATTCGCTCGGTAGGTAGAAGGAAAGGAGATCACCGTGTCTCGTATCGGTAATAAGCCTGTCCAGATTCCCGCCGGAGTCGAAGTGGCAGTCAACGGCAACAACGTTGTCGTCAAGGGCCCCAAGGGCCAGCTCGAGCTCGATGTCTATGAGAAGCTCGCTATCAACGTCGAGGACAACGTCCTCACCGTTTCCCGTCCCGACGACGAGCGTGAGACCCGTGCCCGCCACGGCCTCACCCGCGCCCTCATCCACAACATGGTTGTTGGCGTTTCCGAGGGCTTCGAGAAGAAGCTCGAGCTCGCCGGCGTCGGTTACCGCGTGCAGCAGAAGGGCAAGAACCTCGAGTTCTCCCTGGGCTTCTCGCACCCCGTGATCGTCGAGGCTCCCGAGGGCATCACCTTCGAGGTTCCCGACAACACCCACGTGAACGTCAAGGGTATCAACAAGCAGCAGGTCGGTCAGATCGCCGCTGAGATCCGCGGCCATCGTCCTCCCGAGCCTTACAAGGGCAAGGGTATCCACTACGTTGGCGAGCACATCCGCCGCAAGCTGGGTAAGGCCGCCAAGTAGTCGTAACCGACTCACTCGCATAAGACCAGCACCCCGTCAGGTGCTGGCAAGATCAACCTTTTTAGGAGTTTACGTATGAACAAGCATAAGGCGAAGCTGGAAGGCCTCAAGCGTCGTCAGCGTCGTGTTCGCGGCAAGGTCTCGGGTACCGCCGAGCGTCCGCGTCTTCGCGTGACCCGTACTAACGCCAATATCTATGCCCAGATCATCGACGACAGCAAGGGCTCCAGCCTGACGCTCGTCTCCGCCTCGACCCTCGAGGCCGAGTTCAAGGGCACCCACACCTCGAACAAGGAGGCTGCGGAGAAGGTCGGTCAGCTCGTTGGCAAGCGCGCCATCGAGGCCGGCATCACCAAGGTCGCCTTCGATCGCGGTGGCCGTATCTACCATGGCCGCGTCAAGGCCCTCGCCGACGGTGCTCGTGCCGCCGGTCTCGAGTTCTAGGAGGTATGTAGCACATGGCTCGTAATCAGAAGCAGCAGCGCGAGGCCTCCGAGTTCGAGGAGCGCGTCGTTTACATCAACCGCGTGTCGAAGACCGTCAAGGGTGGTCGCCGCATGAGCCTCGTCGCTCTCGTCGTCGTTGGCGACGGCAAGGGCAACGTCGGCGTTGGCATGGGCAAGTCCGCTGAGGTGCCCCTGGCCATCTCCAAGGCGTCTCTCGATGCCAAGAAGAACATGTTCCACGTGCCGGTGACCGATGAGGGCACCATCCCGCACGAGGTTCTCGGTCACTTTGGTGCCGGCCGCATCATCATCAAGCCCGCTGTCGAGGGTACCGGCGTTATCGCCGGCGGCGCTGTGCGTCCCCTCTTCGAGCTTGCTGGCATCAAGAACGTCCTGTCCAAGTCCCTCGGTACCGACAACGGCCTCAACATCATCAAGGCTGCCGTCGAGGGCCTCAAGGAGCTCTCCAGCCCTGAGGACGTCGCGGCTCGCCGTGGCCTGACGGTCTCCGAGATGTTCGTCGGTAAGGAGAACTAAGCATGGCTGACACCATCAAGATCAAGCAGGTCCGCAGCACCAACGGTTGCAAGCAGGACCAGGTCCGTACTGTCCGTGCCCTCGGTCTCCACAGGATCCGCGAGGTTCGCGAGATTGCTGACAACGAGTCCGTCCGCGGCATGATCTTCAAGGTCAAGCACCTTGTCGAGATTGTAGAGGAGTAGCAAATGCAGCTTCACGATCTTACTCCCGCGCCCGGTTCCACCAAGAACCGCAAGCGCGTCGGCCGTGGCAATTCTTCGGGTCACGGCACCACTTCTGGCCGCGGCCAGAAGGGCCAGGGCTCTCGCTCTGGCGGCACCAAGGGTGCCGGCTTCGAGGGTGGCCAGACTCCGCTGGCTATGCGCCTGCCCAAGCTTCCGGGCTTCCGCAACCCCCGTCGTATCGAGTACACCGCTGTTAACGTTGAGCGTCTCGAGCGTAAGTTCGAGGACGGCGCTGTGATCGACGGTGCCGCTCTTAAGGCCGCTCGCATCACCAAGAGCGAGTTCGAGCCCGTCAAGGTGCTCGGCAATGGTGAGCTCACCAAGAAGTTCACGGTCAAGGTCGACAAGGTCAGCGCTTCCGCGCAGGCCAAGATCGAGGCCGCCGGCGGAAAGGTCGAGCTGCCGTGCTAAATGGTCTTAAGAATGCTTTCCGCATTAAAGAACTGCGCGAAAAGATTCTTTTTACCATAGCTATGCTCGTCGTGTACCGCATTGGTGCGCACGTTCCTGTGCCCGGCATTCCCTTCCAGGGGATGCTGGGCCTTTTCTCGACCGAGAATAACTCGGTCGCCGCAGGTGCTATGGCCCTCCTGAATCTTTTCTCTGGTGGCGCGTTGAGCTATGTTTCGGTGTTCTCCCTGGGCATCATGCCCTACATCACGAGCTCGATCATCCTCCAGATGCTCCAGGCCGTCGTGCCTTCCCTGCATGAGCTTGCCCGCGAGGGCGAGGTCGGCCAGACCAAGATTACGCAGTATTCGCGTTACCTCACCTTGGCCCTGGCAATCCTCAACTCCGTGGGTTACCTCTTCCTCTTTAAGAGCTTCGGCATTAGCTTTACCGGCGCCGATGCTCCCGAGATCATCTTCGACCTCATGATCGTCGGTACGCTCACCGCGGGCGCTATGCTGATCATGTGGATTGGTGAGCTCATCACCCAGCGCGGTATCGGTAACGGCATGTCGCTGATCATCTTTGCGAACATCATGGCCGGCCTGCCGCAGGCGATCTTCTCCAGCACCGAGGGCAACGCCGGTAGCATCATCACCATGGTGATCATCTGCGCCATCATCCTGCTGGTCATCCCGCTGATTGTTTTCCTTGAGCGCGGCCAGCGCCGTATCCCGGTCTCCTACGCCAAGCGCGTTGTGGGCCGTCGCATGATGGGTGGTCAGACCACCTACCTGCCCATCAAGGTCAACACCGCGGGCGTCGTGCCGATCATCTTCGCTTCGGCGCTGCTGTACTTCCCGGCCCAGATTGCCGTGTTCTTCCCCGGCATCGGCTGGATCCAGGCAGTTGCCTCTGCGCTTTCGACCGGTTGGCTCAACTGGGTGCTTAACGTTGTCCTCATTGTGTTCTTCGCGTACTTCTACACTTCCATGGTGTTCAACCCCGATGACACGGCCGACAACCTTAAGAAGCAGGGCGGCTTTATTCCGGGCGTCCGTCCGGGTAGGGCTACCGCGGCCTACATCAAGAACGCGCTCAACAAGATCACGCTTCCCAGCGCTGTCTTCTTGGCGCTCATCGCCATCGTGCCTTCGATCATCTTCTCCTTCACGGGTAACCAGCTGATCCAGGCGTTTGGCGGCACGTCCATCCTCATCATGGTCGGCGTCGTGCTCGACACGGTCGACAAGCTCGAAGGCCAGATCAAGATGTATGATTACGATGGATTCTTTAAATAGGCTAGAGGAGGATTGCTCATGAACCTCGTATTGCTCGGAGCTCCGGGTGCCGGTAAGGGCACCGTCGCACAGGAGCTCGTTGCCGAGTTCGGCGTCGCTCACATTTCCACGGGCGACCTGCTGCGTGCTGCCGTCAAGGGTGGCACCGAGCTTGGTGTTCAGGCTAAGAAGTACATGGACGCTGGCGAGCTCGTTCCCGACCAGCTCGTGATCGACCTTGTCAAGGAGCGCCTTGCCGCCGATGACGCCCAGCAGGGTTTCATCCTCGACGGCTTCCCGCGCAACACCGCCCAGGCTGTAACGCTCGATTCTGAGCTCTCCGCTCTGGGTCGCGAGATCGACTGCGCCCTTCTGGTTGACGTGGCCCCCGAGGTCATCATCGACCGTCTGTCTTCGCGTCGTACCTGCCGCGCCTGCGGTTACACCGGTACTGCTGCCGATGCTACCTGCCCCAAGTGTGGCGGCGAGATGTATCAGCGCGACGACGACAAGCCCGAGACCATCAAGAACCGTCTCGACGTCTACGAGAAGTCCACGAGCCCGCTCGTTGACTACTATCGTGGCCAGGGTCTGCTCAAGTCGGTCAACGGTGACCAGGCTCGCGAGACCGTGTACGGGGATGTCAAAGAGGCTCTCGGTCTATGATCAAGATTAAGTCTGCAACGCAAATCGAGCAGATGAAGAAGGCAGGAGCGCTATCTAAGATGGCGCTCCGCCACGTTGGAGCCATGGTTCGCCCCGGTGTTTCGACCTTTGAGCTCGACCAGCTTGCGGAGCAGATTATCCGTATGCATGGTGGCACCCCGGCCTTTAAGGGCTACGGTGGGTTCCCCGGAACTATTTGCGCATCGATTAACGATGCCGTGGTGCACGGTATTCCCAATCCCGACATGATCCTGCGCGATGGTGACATCATCTCCATCGACACGGGAGCCGTTGTCGACGGTTGGGTCGGCGATAACGCTTGGACGTTTTTCGTCGGTACCCCCACGCCCGAGGCCAAGGCCCTGTGCGAGGTTACGCGCGATTGCCTTAAGGCTGCAATCGAGCAGGCTGTTCCCGGTAACCATATTGGGGACATTGGTTATGCCGTCCAGTCCCTCGCCGAGTCTCACGGCTATGGCGTGCTTCGCGATTACGTGGGGCACGGCATCGGTCGCGTGATGCACGAGGACCCCAACGTTCCGAACTACGGAAAGAAGGGGAGGGGCGTTCGCCTTCAGGCCGGTATGGTCATTGCCATCGAGCCGATGGTTACGATGGGTTCCAATCATGTGAGCACGGGCTCCGATGGTTGGATCGTTACCACCAACGACCATCTGCCCGCCGCGCACTACGAGAACACCGTCGCCATCACCGATGACGGACCGGTTATTCTCACCACCGACGCGCAAGGTGCCTGGTGTTCCTTGCAGGGCGGTGAAATGTAACAAGTTCCACTTAGTTGTGGAGCCATTACGAAGATATTACGATGCGTGCATACGTATTGTAGAATACTCAATCGCTGTCGTTTTCTAGAGAAAGATGATTGCTTGTGAAGAAGGAAGACGCAATTGAGCTCGAGGGTACGGTAAAGGAACCGCTGCCCAACGCCATGTTTAAGGTTGAGCTCGAGAACGGTCATTCGGTTCTGTGCAACATTTCCGGCAAGATCCGAATGAATTACATCCGTATTCTCCCCGGTGACAGGGTTGTCGTGGAGCTTTCCCCGTACGACCTGACCCGCGGCCGCATCACCTATCGCTATAAATAGCGGCACGCATACACGCACTCCTTTTCCGACTGCAGGCTTAGCTCAACCTACGGTCGGATTGTGTGTGAAGACCAGCCATAGTTTTAAACGCCTGCGGCTGGGCGAGTAGATAGTAGGGAAGTAGTTTGAGCGCTACCGAAAGGAAGAACGATGAAGGTACGTCCTTCGGTCAAGAAGATGTGCGATAAGTGCAAAATCATTAGGCGCCATGGCAAGGTCCTCGTCATTTGCGAGAACCCCCGTCATAAGCAGCGTCAGGGTTAAGAGAGGAGACTACGTTGGCCCGTATTAATGGTGTCGACCTCCCGCGTGAGAAGCGCGTTGAGATCGGTCTGACCTACATTTACGGCATCGGCCGCACCACTGCGACGAAGATCTGCGTCGAGTGCAACGTTAACGTGGATACGCGCGTTAAGGACCTCACCGAGGATGAGGTTAACGCCATCCGCGATTATATCGACAAGAACCAGATCATGGTTGAGGGCGACCTCCGCCGTGAGCGCAACCAGAACGTCAAGCGCCTTATGGACATCGGCTGCAACCGCGGCCTTCGTCACCGCAAGGGCCTCCCGGTCCGCGGCCAGCGCACCCACACTAACGCTCGTACCCGCAAGGGCCCGAAGCGTCAGATCGGTGCTAAGAAGAAGAAATAAGGAGCGCTAGATAGATGGCTACTGCTAAGAAGAACGTTCGCGCTGCCCGTCTGAAGCGCGCGGACCGTAAGAACATTTCCGTGGGCCAGGCTCACATCCGTTCTACGTTCAACAACACGATCGTTTCGATCACCGATCCCCAGGGCAACGTCATTTCCTGGAAGTCGGCTGGCCAGGTG
The DNA here is from genome assembly GCA_934643435.1 of uncultured Collinsella sp. Lineage (GTDB taxonomy): Bacteria > Actinomycetota > Coriobacteriia > Coriobacteriales > Coriobacteriaceae > Collinsella. The sequence goes on along the minus strand of CAKUCJ010000022.1, from coordinate 2,346 downwards.
GGCTTCAAGGGCTCCCGTAAGTCCACGCCGTTCGCTGCCCAGATGGCTGCCGAGGCCGCTGCCAAGCAGGCCATGGAGCACGGTATGAAGAAGGTTTCCGTCTTCGTCAAGGGCCCCGGCTCCGGTCGTGAGACCGCCATCCGCTCCCTCCAGGCTGCTGGCCTCGAGGTCTCGAGCATCCAGGACAAGACCCCCATCCCGCACAACGGCTGCCGCCCCAAGAAGCGTCGCCGCGTGTAACTGAAAGGATCGTATCAATATGGCAATCGACAGGACTCCTGTTCTTAAGCGCTGCCGTCAGCTCGGGATCGATCCCGCTGAGCTCGGTTACAGCAGCAAGAAGGAATCTATCCGTCAGCCCAAGCGCCGTCGCAAGGAATCTGAGTACGGCATGCAGCTGCGTGAGAAGCAGAAGGTCAAGTTCATCTATGGCGTTCTGGAGAAGCAGTTCCACGGCTACTTCAACAAGGCCCGTAAGATGAACGGCGTCACCGGTGAGAACCTCATGATTATCCTTGAGTCTCGCCTCGACAACGTCGTCTTCCGTCTTGGCTTCGCCCGCACCCGCAAAGAGGCTCGTCAGTCCGTCCGTCACGGTCACTTCACCGTGAACGGCAAGCGCGTGGACATTCCGTCCTACCGCGTCAAGGCCGGCGACGTCGTCGCTGTCGGCGAGAAGTTCCGTGACCTCCTCCCCATCAAGGAGGCCCTGATTTCCTCCGAGCGCTTTGAGGTCCCTGGCTGGCTCGAGGTCGATATCGAGAAGCTGTCTGGTAACGTGCTCGCTCTGCCGACGCGTGAGCAGATCAGCGGTGATATCAACGAGCAGCTCATCGTCGAGCTCTACTCTAAGTAGTCCATCCGGGCTGCTGAGGCTGGAGGTAATACATGTCAGAATTCATTAGGCCTCAGGTTCAGGTCGAAGAGATCAACGAGACGTCTGCTCGTGTCTCCGTCGAGCCGCTCGAGCGTGGCTACGGCGATACGCTGGGTAACTCGCTTCGTCGTGTTCTTCTGTCCTCGCTCGAGGGTGCCGCCGTCGAGGCCATTCAGATCGATGGTGCGCAGCACGAGTTCATGACCATCCCTAACATGGTCGAGGATGTCACCGACATCGTCCTGAATGTCAAGGGTCTTGTCTTCAGGGCTCTCGGCACGACCGACGAGGCGACCGCAACCATCTCGGTTGACGGCCCCTGCGAGGTCACCGGTGCGGACTTCTTTATTCCGTCCGAGTTTGAGTTGGTCAACCCCGAGCAGCACATCGCTACGCTCACCGAGGGTGGCCATCTCACCATGAGCATGCGCATCGGCTATGGCCGCGGCTATGTCTCTGGCGAGGCCAACAAGCGCGACAACGATCCCATCGGTGTGATCCACGTCGACTCGCTGTACTCGCCGGTGTCCCGTTGCGCCAAGCTCGTTGAGGCTTGCCGTGTCGGTCAGCACACCGACTACGACCGCCTTGTCCTCGAGATCGAGACCAACGGCTCCATCGCCCCGCGCGACGCCGTGGTCCAGGCTGCCAATATCATCAACCAGCATATGGCCGCCTTTATGAACCTTGCCGAGACCCCCGAGGTCGAGGAGGAGGCTTCGATCTTCGCTCCCGAGGTCACCAACGACAACGCCGAGCTGGACAAGCAGATCGAGGATCTGGACCTTTCCGTCCGTTCTTACAACTGCCTTAAGCGCGCCAGCATTCACTCGGTCCGTCAGCTCGTTGAGTTCTCGGAGAACGATCTGCTCAACATCCGTAACTTCGGTGTTAAGTCGATCGAGGAAGTGAAGGACAAGCTTGAGTCCATGGGCCTGAGCCTGAAGGCTTAATGCTTCGCATATTTGAGGAGAAACTAGACCATGCGTCACAACGTTAAGAAGGGCCTGAAGCTCGGCACCGATGCGAGCCACACCAAGGCCATGAAGAAGAGCCTGGCCAAGGCCCTCTTCGAGAACGACCGCATCAAGACCACCGAGACCCGCGCTAAGGCGCTGCGTTCGGTCGTCGAGCCGATCATCACCTGGGCCAAGAAGGGCGACCTGCACTCTCGTCGTCTGGCCATCGCCAAGCTCGGCGATAAGCAGCTCGTTGCCGAGATTTTCGACAAGGCTGCCCAGGGTATGTGGCAGGACCGCAACGGCGGTTACACCCGTATCATGAAGCTCGGTAACCGTAAGGGCGACAACGCTCCTATCGTTATCATGGAGCTCGTCACCGAGCCTTGCACGCCTAAGGCCAAGAAGGCTGCTCCGGCCCCCAAGAAGGCCGCTGCTCCCAAGAAGGTCGAGGCTGTCGAGGAGACCGCTGCCGAGGAGGCTCCTGCTGAGGAGACCGCTGAGTAGACA
>CAKUCJ010000021.1 GCA_934643435.1 uncultured Collinsella sp. | reverse complement strand
AATGAACCCACCTAAAACAGGTGGGTGCCCTCATCGACCGTTCCAGCGTCCTTAACAACGAAGGATACCTGTACTAGGTACGACTGTGTGGGCTCCCTAAATAAACGCGACGGTTCACCCAGTTGCTCCGCGGGGGGCGGAATACCTACATCATAAAGCGGCACTTTGTCGATTCCAGTCTTGACATTACAAAAATCGTGTCGGACGATTACGGCGCCTTAGGCTTGGAGTCGCCTGCACGGTCCAAGCCTTTACGTTTGAGCTGCTAAATCGTTGTTTTGGAGCATGGTTTCATGTCGACGTCGTTGACCGAACTTTTTTCGCCCGCCTGCCATTTGTGTCCGCGCCGTTGCGGTGCGGCGCGCGATGAGGGCGCGCGCGGTGTGTGCGGCGCCGACGACACGCTCAAGGTGGCCCGCGCGGCGCTTCACATGTGGGAGGAGCCGCCCATCTCGGGCGAGGCCGGCTCGGGAACGATCTTCTTTAGCGGCTGTTCGCTCAAGTGCGTTTACTGCCAAAACCACGAGATCTCGACGGGCAATTTCGGTCTTGAGATTTCGCCCGAGCGTCTGGTCGAGATTATGCTGGAGCTGCAGGACCAGGGCGCCAACAACATCAATCTGGTGACGGCGACGCACTACGCGCACCTGCTGCCGGCTGCGATTGCCGCAGCGCGGGGGCGCGGTCTGACCATTCCCATCGTCTACAACACGAGCGGCTATGAGCGGGCGAGTGCCGTGGCCGCGTTGGGCGACCTGGTGGATGTGTGGCTCACCGACTTTAAGTATGCCGATGCCGAGCTTGCGCAGACGCTGTCTCATATTAAGGATTACCCACGCGTTGCCGTGTCGGGCCTGGCGCAGATGGCGCAAGAGGTCGAACGTCGCGGGGGAGAGTTGGTGGACGATGATGGCCTTATGAAGCGCGGTATCATCGTGCGCCATCTGGTGCTGCCGGGGCATGCGGACGATTCGTGCCGCGTACTGGACCTGGTGTGGCAGACGGTGGGCGACGTGCCGATCTCGGTCATGAACCAGTACACGCCTAATGCACTCATGCGCGAGCAGGGCGGCGACCTTGCACGCGCTGTGACGCGCGAAGAGTACGAGCAGGTGCTCGACCATGCTGACGATTTGGGCTTTACGACGATGTTCTGGCAAGAAGGCGGCGCAGTGGACGAGAGCTTCACCCCAGCGTTCGACACCACCGGCGTCCTCACCAGCGCAAAGTAGTGCGTTCGCCGATGATTTTTCTGGGACGGGGATTAAATAATCATTGTGTACCTAATGATTATTTAATCCCCGTCCCAGAAAAATCATCGGGTTGATTGGTCGCGCGAAAAAGTAGTCAAATAAGCCCCGTCCCAAAAAGACTGGTTATTGGGCGTTGACAGTTGGCGAGCCGTAGGTAAAATATCAACTTGTCCTGGGGACGTAGCTCAGTTGGGAGAGCGCTGCCGTCGCATGGCAGAGGCCGAGGGTTCGACTCCCTTCGTCTCCACCCTTGGATTTGATAAGCCGCTGACATTGTGTCGGCGGCTTTTTTTAAAAAGAAAGGGCTGTACCATGGCCGAGCTTGAGTCCCAACCACTGTCTGCCGAGGAGCGCGCCGAGTTGGAAGAGCTCCGCGCCGAGAAGGCCCGCCGCGAGGCCCAAGAAGAGGCCCGTCGCGAGCGTGAGGAGCTTGCTGCCCTGCGTGCCGAGCGCGCGAAGGCCGAGGAGGCCGCTGCGAAGCCCGCGCCCGCACCTGCGCCCAAGCCCGCCGCTGCGAAGCCCGCGCCCGCTGCGTTCAAGCCTCAGCCCAAAAAAGCCGCTCGCCCCAAGCCTGCCGAGCCCAAGCTGAGCCGCGACGAGATGACCTTTGCCCAGCGCATGGTCACCTCCAAGGAGCCTACGGGCGAGAACGAGATCCCGGGCATGGCTCCGGCTCAAAAGATCATCATCGTCCTTGCCCTTATTGCCTTTGTCGTCTTTATGGGCTACACGATCCTGACCAGCATGGGCCTGCGCTAGCCGATTCACGCCGGGCGCCACGCCCGCACGCCCGCTCCGCCCAACCCTCAACCTCTGCACAACGCATCCGAAAGGTCGCCCCATGGCTTTGACCGACATCTCGCATCCCACCGACATCGCAATGCTCACCGATCTGTACGAGCTCACTATGGCCCAGGGCCTGTGGGAGAGCGGCAAGGCCAATGAGCAGGGTTGTTTTACGGCGTTTTACCGCGACCATCCCTTTGGCAGCGCGTACGCCGTCATGTGCGGTACCGCCGAGCTGCCCGAGCTGGTCGAGAACCTGCGCTTTACGCCCGAGGACATCGACTACCTTGCGTCGCTTGAGGCCCCAGCCGGCGGCGCGATGTTCAAGCCCGCGTTCCTCGACTACCTGCGCAACTTCCGCGCGCACGTGAACATCGATGCCGTGCCCGAGGGCGAGCTCGTCTTTCCGCGCGAGCCCATGGTGCGTGTGACCGGCCCCGCGCTGGAGTGCCAGCTGCTTGAGACCGCGCTGCTCAATATCGTTGGCTTCCAGACGCTTGTCGCCACCAAGACGGCGCGCGTGGTGCTGGCGGCCGATGGTCGCCCCGTCGCCGAGTTCGGCCTGCGCCGCGCCCAGGGTCCCGATGGCGGCCTGGCCGTTGCGCGCGCAAGCTACGTGGCGGGCTGCTCGTCCACGTCCAACGTGCTGGCCGGGCGCCGCTACGGCATTCCCGTCTTTGGCACGCACGCGCACAGCTGGGTGATGAGCTTCGATTCCGAGCTCGAGGCCTTCCGTGCGTTTGCCAAGTCGAGCCCCAAGAACTGCACGCTGCTCATCGACACGTACGATGTGCGAGAGGGCTGCGAGCACGCCATTACGGTCGCCAAGGAGATGGAGGCGGCGGGCGAGCACCTGTCGGCCATCCGTATTGATTCGGGCGACTTGGCCAAGCTCTCCAAGTATGTTCGTGGCCGTTTTGATGCTGAGGGTCTGCCCTATGTGGGGATCTCGGTCTCCAACGATCTGGACGAGTACACGATTCAGTCGCTGCTCGACCAGGGCGCGCCCATCGACAGCTTTGGCGTGGGCACCAAGCTCGCGACCTGCTACGATCAGCCGGCGCTGGGCGGCGTGTACAAGCTTTCGGCCCGCCGTGCGAGCGAGGAGGACCCGTGGACGCCGGTGGTTAAGCTCTCCGAGCAGCCCTACAAGCGCACCATTCCCGGCGTGCAGCGCGTGCGTCGCTATTACGACGGCTTTGGTGGTCCTGTCTGCGACATGATCTATGACGAGGACCATCTGGCGGGAGAGGGCGCCGCGCGCGGGAACACGCTTGTGGCCGTGAACGATGCCGCCCTGGTGACCAATGTCTCCGAGCTCGAGTATCGTGAGCTGCTGGTGCCGATCGTGCGCGACGGCAGCGCCGTGGCGCCGCGCGAGAGCATCGAGGACGCGCGCGACCGCTGCGCCTGGGCGCTCGACCGTCTGGATGCTGCCTACAAGCGTTTCCTGTATCCGCAGACCTACGTGGTGGGTATGGAGCAGGGCCTGGCCCAGGTGCGCGACGAGCTCGTGCGCAAGAACATGGCCGCGGCGTCCGCCTTCCCCTGGGCAAAATGATCCGCATGCGACGGAGGAAAACGGATCATTTTCGTCCGTCCCGCACCAGCTGCCCCGCTCGCCCGAACGCTCGACATTCGATTGGTTTGACGTATGACGATTTCTTATAAAACGATGGTGGTAAAGATCGGCTCGTCCACGGTGGTGGGCGCCGACGGCAAGGTCAACCGCGCGTTTATCGGTGGCCTGGCCGATCAGGCCGCGGCCCTGCGCAAGCTCGGCTGGCGCTTGGTCGTGGTGAGCTCCGGCGCCATTGCCTGTGGCTATCCCGTGCTGGGCTTCGACCGCAAGCCGGTCGGTGACCTGCCGAGCCTGCAGGCATGCGCTTCGGCCGGCCAGTGCATCATCTCGTCGGCCTACGACGAGGAGTTCCATGCGCGCGACCTGCTCACCTCGCTCGTGCTGCTTACGCGCCACGATACGGCGCGTCGCACGTCCTACCTGCATGCGCGCGATGCCCTGTTGCGCCTGGTGGAGCTCGGCGTGGTGCCGGTCGTCAACGAGAACGACACCGTTACCGTCGACGAGATCAAGTTCGGCGACAACGACACGCTCGCGGCCCTCGTGAGCTGCCTGGTTTCGGCCGACCTGTGCGTGACGCTTTCGGACATCGACGGCCTCTACACTGCCAATCCGCATGAGGACCCGACGGCCGAGTTTGTCCCGGTCGTGCACAAGATCGATGCTGCGATCATTGCCTCGGCGGGCGATTCGTCGACGTCGGTGGGTACGGGCGGCATGATCACCAAGATCCGCGCGAGCCGCATTTTGATGACCGCGGGTATTCAGAGCGTGATTTGCTCGGGCGAGGAGCCCGATGCACTGGTGCGCCTTGCCCGTGGCGAGAGTGTGGGCACCCTGTTCGATCCGCCGGCGGAGCGCTTGGACATCGCACCCCGCAAGCTGTGGATTGCGCTGGGCGATAAGGCCCATGGCTCGGTGACGGTTGACGAGGGTGCCGCGAAGGCGCTGGTCAGCCGTGGCTCGTCCCTGCTTGCGGTGGGCATTCGCCAGGTCGATGGCGAGTTTGCCGAGGGCGATGTGCTCGACGTGTGCGACCCGAGCGGCATGGTCGTCGCCCGCGGTATCGCCGAGGCCGATTCGGACGTGCTGGAGCTTGCAGCCGGACGCCGCCAGGACCAGATTGCCAGCAACCGCCTGCTCGCGGACCTGGCCGAGAAGCCGGCGATCCATCGAGATAATTTGATTGTGTTTGCATAAAGAAGCGGCGCTGCGGACTGTTTTCACCTGTAGCGCCGTCTAGCTAGGCCTTCCATGAGTTGCGGTGAAATAGGGACTGTTTGGCGGTTTGAAACGCTTAAACAGTCCCTATTTCACCGCAACTCAGTAGAGGGGGATACCGTGGTGCCGGCACTTGGGGACGTTCCTTATGTGCCGGCACCTGGGGACACTCCTTCGCTAGAAGATGCGACGTAGGTCTCCGCGGTTGAGGGCTTCGTCGTAGAGGTGCTTGAACACAGCGCTGCCGTGCAGGCCGTCGTGCTCGAACTCGTTGGTCACCCAGGCGTGCGCGTTGCCCACGCGGCTGAGCGTGTCGAGCTGCATGCCCGAGTCCACGTACATGTCATCGAAGTACACCGCGGCCTGGAGCGGCACCTCGTTGCAGGCCAGGCGCTGCGGGTCGTAGATCTTGTCCCAGCTGGTGTCCTCCATCAGCAGATCCATCGCCGGCTTGAAGGGCTTAAGCTCGGGCATCTGCTCAAACATCCACGGGAACATGGCCTCGCCGGTAAACATGAGCGGGCGCGCGAGGGTGTCGAACTCGGCGCGATGGGCCTTCTCCTCGGCCGCGGCCCAGCGAATCGGCATGGTATCGCCGTCGGCGTAGATGAACTCCTGCAGCGTCCAGTACAGCGGATTCGTGCGCGTATTAGTGCGCTCAAAGGAGCGCATCAAAAAGCTGTCGGACACCGAGGCACCGCAGCCCAGCGTGCCGTCGCCGTCAACAAATGCATGGTCGATGATCCAGTGCATGCGCTCAAAGCTCGGCTTCATGCCAAAGTCGCTGCCCATAAGCTGCAGTCGCTCCACCGTCATCGGCGAGCCGTCGGGCAGCACGGGCTTCTGATCCTCAAGCGCATCGGCAAGAGTCGCCACGCGCTCGACGTCGACGGGGTAGCGGTCGTAGTACTGCTGCGTCTTGATAGCCATGCGCGGGAAAGTATGCGCATAGACCTCACTGGCACTCGCCGGGACGTGGGGGATGCCGCCGCAGATAAAGCTCGCCGCCACGCCCTCGGGGAAGAGCGACAGGTAGCTCAGCGTCAAAAAGCCGCCGTAGCTCTGGCCGAGCGTGACCCACGGCTTGCCGCCAAAGACCACCAGGCGCAGGTACTCAAAATCGCGCACGATGGAGCTGGCGAGGTGGCGCTTGAGGAAGTCTGCCTGCGAGCGTGCCGCATCGGAGCCGGCGGCCGTCGCGCGCTCGCCCAGAGCCGCGATCGTGCGCCCGTCCACGCAACTGCTGCGCCCCGTGCCGCGCTGGTCGGGCAGGACCACGCGGAAATGCTTGACAGCCTCCTCGATCCATCCGTCACTCGTGGGCGACAGCGGGCGCGGGCTCTCGCCGCCGGGGCCGCCCTGCAAAAACAGGAGCAGCGGCAGGTCGTCGTTGATGCGGTCGGGCGCGCAGACCACGCGGTAGAAGAGCTTGATGCTCTCGGGCGCGCCGGCGATGGGCGCCGGCATGGCGCCGCGGCGCATGGTGCTGCCGACGGCCAGCAGCATCGGCTCCAGGCCGCGCCAATCCAACGGGACATCGATGCTGTGGTCCTCGACATGCAGGCCGGGGACGTTGTACGAAGTGATGAGCGCCATGTGATGCTTCCATTCGTTGCGGTGTTTCGGGTTGACCAATTCTACCGCCGCGCGCGAGGGCATGCGCAAATCGGCTACCATGGTGGGCAAACTTCTAGGAGAAAGGGCCGTCCATGTCGGTCGATATAGCCACGTACGTTCACGATCTTGCCGTTGAGGCCAAGGCCGCTTCGGGCGCGCTTGCCACGGCGAGCGATGCCCAGCGTCAGGAGGCCGTGCGCGCCATGGCCGCAGCGCTGCGCGACGGTGTCGACTCCATCGTCGCCGCTAACGAGCTCGATATGTCCGCCGCGCGCGATGCGGGGACCTCGGCGGGACTCCTCGACCGTCTGCTGCTGACGCCCGAGCGCGTCGAGGGCATGGCTGCCGGCCTGGAGAAGCTTGCCGAGCTGCCCGATCCCGTGGGTCGCGTGCTCGACCACCGCGTGCTCGCAAGCGGCGTGGACCTCACCCGTGTGAGCGTGCCGTTGGGCCTGGTCGCCATGGTGTACGAGGCGCGCCCCAACGTGACGGCCGACGCCGCGGGCATCTGCATCCGCACCGGCAACGCCTGCATTCTGCGCGGCGGCTCGCTGGCCTATCACTCGTGCGCCATGATTGCCGAGCTGCTGGCAGATGCGCTGGAGGCCAAGGGCTTCCCGCGCGAGGCCGTATCGATGATCGAGTCCACCGACCGCGAGGCCACCGGCGAGCTCATGAAGCTCCGCGGTATCGTCGACGTGCTCATTCCGCGCGGCGGCGCGGGCCTGATTCAGCGCTGCGTGCGCGAGTCGCTGGTGCCGGTGATCGAGACGGGCACGGGCAACTGCCATATCTACGTGCATGAATCCGCCGACTTTGACAAGGCGCTCAACATTATCGTCAACGCCAAGACCCAGCGCGTGGGCGTGTGCAACGCTGCCGAGTCACTGCTGGTCGACCGTGCCGTGGCAGATTCGTTCCTGCCCGCGGTCGTGGCCGTGCTGCACGACCGCGGCGTGCTGATCCACGGCGACGAGGACGCGTGCGCTGCGTGCGCCGACGCCGGGCTTGTCGAGGGTGACGACTACGTTGCCGCAACCGAGGAGGACTGGGGTCGCGAGTACCTGGCGCTCGAGATGAGCGTGAAGGTCGTGGCCGACGAGGACGAGGCCATCGCGCACATCAACCGCTACGGCACCATGCACTCCGAGGCTATCGTTGCCGAGGACGAGGACGCTTGCGAGCGCTTCCTGGATGCGGTCGACGCCTCGGCCGTGTACGCCAACGCCAGCACGCGCTTCACCGACGGCGGCGAGTTTGGCCTAGGTGCCGAGATCGGCATCTCGACCCAAAAGCTCCACGCCCGCGGCCCCTTTGCCGCCGAGGCCCTCACCACCTACAAATACAAGCTCCGCGGCACCGGCCAAGTCCGCCCCTAACACCCGCGCAAACAAAAACCACCACAAAGGGGACAGGCACCTTTGTGGTGGTTTTGACTAACTGTATCTAAGCATATTCGCGGCGCGCAACAGATGACATTTCGGCAGGTGGGCGACTTAATCGGTGAGTAGATTCTCGCTGTTTTACGTGTGCCGTGGGGTTATTTTTGGCATGAGAGCAAGGAGATGCCCATGTCAAGAAAGCCGCGACAGAAATCGCAGACTGGCCTGTATCACATTACGATGAGGGGCAACGGCAAACAGCTTCTGTTTGAGGATGATGAAGACAGACGACGCATTTTGTCGCTTATTCGGTCTTCGATAACGCGGTTCAACATTAGGCTTATCGCTTGGTGCCTGATGGGCAACCACGTGCATCTTGTCCTGAGTGATCCCGATGACAGCATGAGCGAGGCCATGCATCTCGTTATGTCTTGCTATGCGACGTGGTATAACCGCCGGCACGGGCACGTCGGACATGTTTTTCAGGATAGGTTCTCGAGCGCTTCGATTTCGAGCGAGGAATACCTTCTCGATGCTATTCGATATGTTCATTTCAATCCGCAAAAGGCCGGTATTTGTCCGTACGATGCGTATCGATGGAGTAGTCACCTGGATTATGCCGAACGCGATCCGGATATCGCGACGGTCGATTTGACGCTTGCTCGTCTTGCTTTTCCGCGCGTGCGCGATTATCTGGCATTTATGGATGCATCGAATGGGGCGGTTGTTCGACCGTCGACCGGCGGACGAATTGGCGAGGACGAAGCGCTGGATGTGGGCGCGTCGCTGATCCGCTCGTTTGGCCTTAGCGAACTTTCCGATGTCAAAGCCCTCGATAAGTCCAAACGCAATGATGTGCTTGCGGCAATGCGAGAGGCGGGGCTTTCAATTCGTCAAATACAGCGCTTAACAGGCGTAGGGGAGTGGTCGATCCGTAAGGCCGGGTAGCGCCTCTTCCGGCTCAAACATAAAAACCACCACAAAGGTGCCTGTCCCCTTTGTGGTGGTTTTTGCGTTTAGGCCTCGAAAGTGTCGCGATCGGGGGCGAAGGACTGCATGGCGGCGATGGTGCGATCGAAGAGCTCGGGGAGCTCCCAGTCCAGCATCTCGGCGCCCTGCGAAATCACATCGCGCGAGCAGCCGGCGGCAAAGCGTTTGTCCTTGAACTTTTTCTTGAGCGATTTGGTCGTAAAGTCCATGACGCTCTTGCTCGGGCGCATGATGACGGCAGCACCGATCAGGCCGGTAAGCTCGTCGCAGGCAAACAAGATCTTTTCCATCTGCAGTTCGGGCTTGGGCAGCGAAGAGTTGAAATCCGACGTGTGCGTCTGGATAGCGCGGATAAGCTCGGGAGTCGCACCCTCGCCCTCGAGGATTTCGGCCGCATAGATGGTGTGGTTCATGGGGTCGTCCTCATGCTCCTCCCAATCCAGGTCGTGCAGCAGGCCGACAATGCCCCAAAACTCCTCGTTCTCGGGGTCGAACTCGCGCGCAAAGTAGCGCATGGTGCCCTCGACCGTCTCGCCGTGGGTGATGTGGAACGGGTCCTTGTTGTGCTCGTTGAGCAGTTCGAACGCGCGGTCGCGAGTGATTCCAGCGGTAAGCGGCTCTGTCATAAGAGACTCCTTGTGCTCGTGGGTATCGCTAAGAATGAATACTACTAGAACAAGAAAACCACCACAAAGGTGCCTGTCCCCTTTGTGGTGGTTTTGGCAGGTTAATTGAGGGCGGCTTGGGCCAGGCAGGCCTCGGCGTCTTCCTCGGTAACGCCCAGTGCCACGGCAAACTCCTCAACGGAGCGGCGCTTTGCCTCTTTGAGTACGCGCATGTAGTACGAGCTGGGTTTTTTGCCGGCCTCCTCGGCCTGGCGAATGCGGTGCATCATGGTCTTTGCCACGCGGACCGTCTCGGGTGCGCCCAGCTTAAGCTGCTGCTTAAAATGTGTCTCCTCGAGCGAGCTATTACGCTCGGTAAAGGTATCGCACTCGAGCTCGTCGTAGTGACTCAGCAGGTGCTCGGCATCTTGCTGGGAGATGGCGGCGTGCAAACGGTCGGCCTGCGCCACGGGGTACATAAGGATTGTCTGCGCATGTCCCTGCTTGGTCTCGAGCAGCAGCATGGGCTGCGGCGTGTCGTCTCTAAAGCCGACGACGGTACAGACTCCCTGACCCGGATGAATGACGTGTTGACCGATTGAGAACATGCTACCTCCAACTTATACGAATTTGCGTATGCTAAGAATACCATGCTGACGTGCGCAAACTCTTACTTTATGCAGGAAAAGCACACAACTCCGATAGGTAAGAGTATTCGATACTCTGAGGGGCTCATGCACATGTTTATGCATTTCCAGTGAGTGCATAATCAGCAGGCAGACCGCCAACTTTGAGTAACCGCGCGCGAGCTGTAGTCAATTTTGTGCATATGCAATATCGATTGACTTTACCCTGCGACAGTACACGCCGCTTGTGATAGAGTGCTACAAACTCTGGCTTTTGCCCCACGAGTGACCAAGAGCTCGGGGGCTTTAACACAAGGAGGATCTATGCCCGAGAAGATTGAAGAGCTGGTACGCGCTGCTCTTGCTGCGGCCCAGGAGGCCGGCGACCTTTCCGCATTTGAACTTGACGATTGCGCTATCGAGCGACCGGCTGACACTTCTCATGGCGAGTGGACCTCCACCATGGCCCTGAAGTCCGCCAAGCTGGCTCACTGCGCCCCGCGCAAGATCGCCGAGGCCGTCGTCGCCCATATGCCCGAGGATCCCGCGATCGAGAAGGTCGAGATCGCAGGCCCCGGCTTCATCAACTTCTACCTTTCCGTCGCCGTCAAGAACGCCATCTTTGGCGAGGCCCGCGAGAAGGGCATGGACTTCGCTAAGTCCAACGTCGGTGGCGGCCTGAAGACCCAGGTCGAGTTCGTCTCCGCCAACCCCGTCGGCCCCATGCACATCGGCCACGGCCGCTGGGCCGCTCTGGGCGATTCGCTCTGCCGCGTTATGGACCACGCCGGTTATGACATTCAGCGTGAGTTCTACATCAACGACCACGGCTCTCAGATGAACACCTTCGGCAACTCCATCAGCACGCGCTACATGCAGCTTGCCGACATCATCGCCAAGCAGGGCGTGGATATCGACGAGGC
>CAKUCJ010000020.1 GCA_934643435.1 uncultured Collinsella sp. | reverse complement strand
TGAAGATCATGGCCAAGGAGCTCAAGATCCCGCTGATCGCGCTCTCGCAGCTTTCGCGTCAGGTCGAATCCCGTACCGGCAAGCGCCCGCAGCTGTCCGACCTGCGTGAATCGGGCTCCATCGAGCAGGACGCCGACATCGTTATGTTCTTGGACCGCTCCGCCGACGAGGCCGAGGCCTCGCGCGACGATCGACCCGACGAGGGCGTTACGCGTATCGTCGTGGCCAAGAACCGTTCGGGCCCGATCGGCGACGTCGACCTGATGTTCCTGCCGGCATCCACCAAGTTCTATGAGCTTGATGGGGCGCATACCGAGGAGTAGGACAGGCGCCCGTTGCACGGGTATACTGGGAATGTTTTGTGCTTCTGCCCGCCATTGCGGCGTGCAGACAGTCCATGTATGTAAGGAGTAAACATGCCGTCAACCGTTTTGGTCGGTGCCCAGTGGGGCGATGAGGGCAAGGGTAAGATCTGCGACCTGGTCGCCGGCGACTTCGATGCCGTCGTGCGCTATTCGGGCGGCAACAACGCCGGCCATACCATCGTCGTCAACGGCAAGAAGTACGGCCTGCACCAGGTGCCTTCCGGCATCATGTATTCCGACCACGTGTCGGTGATCGGTAACGGCTGCGTCGTCAACCCCAAGGTTGTCCTTGAGGAGATCGATATGTTCGAGGCCGACGGCATCACCACCAAGAACCTCAAGATCAGTGGCAACGCGCATGTCATCATGCCGTACCACATCGATCTGGATGGTGCCTTTGAGCAGAAGCTCGGCAAGAAGAACATTGGCACCACCAAGCGCGGCATTGGCCCGTGCTACCAGGACAAGATGGCCCGCATCGGCCTTCGCATGCAGGACATGCTGGATGAGGAGCTGTTCCGCGACAAGTTGGAGACCGCCCTCGCCCGCGTGAATCCCGAGCTCGAGCTCATCTACAACCTGCCCACCTACACCGTGGACCAGATCTGCGATGAGTACCTGCCCATGGCCGAGCGCCTGCGCCCCTACATCACCGAGACGAGCCTGCTGCTCAACAACATGATTGACGAGGGCAAGGACCTGCTGTTTGAGGGCGCCCAGGCGACGCTGCTCGACATCGACCACGGCACCTATCCGTATGTGACGTCCTCCAACTGCACCGCCGGCGGCGCCATTACCGGCTCTGGCGTGGGCATGAAGAACGTCGACCGCGTGCTGGGCGTCATGAAGGCCTACATCACCCGCGTCGGTTCGGGCCCCATGCCCACCGAGCTGCCCTATGAGGACGAAGCCGGCCACACGCTGACCGAGGAGGGCTATGAGTACGGCGTGACCACCGGTCGCCGTCGTCGCTGCGGTTGGTTCGACGGCCCCATCGCCAACTATGCCTCGCGTGTCAACGGCCTCACCGATATCGCCCTGACCAAGCTCGACGTGCTTTCGGCCTTCGACACCATCAAGGTGTGCGTTGCCTACGACGTCGACGGCGAGCGCTATACGAGCGTGCCCGAGCATCAGGTGCGCTTTGAGAACGCCAAGCCCATCTACGAGGAGCTCCCTGGCTGGAAGTGCGACATCACCGGTTGCCGCAGCTTTGACGAGCTGCCACAGGAGGCTCAGGACTACGTGGCATTTATCGAGGATCTGGCACACACCCGCGTGACGTTTATTGGCGTCGGCGCCGGTCGCGAGCAGATCATCAACCGATTCTGGAAGTAATCGGCACTATTTGGTTATTGCGATATACCCCTTTGCAGCCCGAGCGGGCGGCCGAGGGGTATATTTGCTTGTAATGGGCCCGCATGGTTGGCGGGCCGTTCATCCATAGGAGGAGGCACCCTTGAAGGCGGACACTCAAACCATCGACATCCTGTTGTTGGGCAGCGGCGGCCGTGAGCACGCTTTGGCAGCAAAGCTCGCAGCATCACCGCGCGCCGGCAAGCTCTACATCGCGCCGGGCAACGGCGGTACCGCGAGCTGTGGCGAGAACGTTGTTCTCGACGATTGCGATCCTGCAGCTGTGGCGGCATTTGCCCAGAGCCACGGATGCGGACTCGTGGTGATTGGTCCCGAGGCCCCGCTCGTGGTGGGCGTGGCCGACGCCGTGCGCGCGGCGGGTATTCCCTGCTTTGGCCCGGGTGCCGAGGGCGCTCAGATGGAGGGCTCCAAGCTGTTCTCCAAGCAGCTCATGGAGCGCGCGAACATCCCGACGGCTGCCTACGGCTCGTTTACCGATGAGGCCTCGGCGCTTGCCTATGTGCGCGAGCAGGGCGCCCCGCTGGTCGTGAAGGCCGACGGTCTTGCCGCGGGCAAGGGCGTTATCGTGGCGACCGAGCTTGAGCAGGCAGAGGAGGCCGTGCGCGAGTGCTTTGGCGGCACCTTTGGTGACGCCGGCAATACCGTGGTCATCGAGGAAATGCTCGTTGGCCCCGAGTGCTCGCTGCTGGCCTTTACCGACGGCAAGACCGTGCGTCCCATGGCAACCTCGCAGGACCACAAGCGTGCGCTTGAGGGCGACAAGGGCCCCAACACCGGCGGCATGGGCGTCTACAGCCCGGTGCCCATCGTGACCGACGAGGAGCACGCCACCATGGTGGAGGTCATGGAGCAGACCGTGGCTGAGCTCGCTGCCGAGGGCATCGACTACCGCGGCTGCCTGTACGGCGGCTTTATGCTCACGCCCGCCGGCCCCAAGGTGCTGGAGTTCAACGCCCGCTTTGGCGACCCCGAGACGCAGGTCGTGCTGCCGCGCCTTAAGAACGATCTGGTCGAGGTCATGCTCGCCTGCGCCAACTGCGAGCTCGATCAGGTTGAGCTCGACTGGCGTGACGAGTGGGCCGTGGCCGTTGTCCTGACGAGCGCGGGTTACCCCGGCAGCTACGAGAAGGGCAAGGTCATCACCGGCATCGCCGACGCCGAGGCCATGGAGAACGTGACGGTGTACCACGCCGGCACCGCCGTGGTGGATGGCCAGCTCGTGACCAACGGCGGCCGCGTGCTTGCCGTGACCGCGCTGGGCGATACGTTCGAGAACGCTCGCAACCTTGCCTACGAGGCCTGCGAGAAGATTGATTTTGAGGGCAAGACCCTGCGTCATGACATTGGCCTGCGCGCGCTGCGCGGCCGCGACGCCTGGGATGCCTAAAATCCGAGAGGAATGAGACGGATGGACGAGAAGAACGAAGAGCTCGTGGATGCGCAGATTGTCGAGGAAGACAGCCGCGCGTACGGACACGCAGAGGGCGAGCCGGGCGGCGAGGTTGCCGACGAGCCGGTGCTGGTGCTGGGGGACGAAGACCCGCACGATGCCGAGCTGCACGAGAAGATTCTTTCGGAGGAGTGCGCCTGGAAGGGCAAGATCCTCGACGTCCACCGTCTTGAGGTTGAGCTGCCCAACGGCCACCGCAGCGCCCGCGATATCATTCGCCATCCGGGTGCCGCGGCCGTTGTGGCGCTTACCGAGAGCGGCAAGATCGTGCTGGTGCGTCAGTACCGCACCGCCATCGACCGCGTGACGGTCGAGATTCCCGCCGGCAAGCTCGATCCCGGTGAGGATCCGCTCGATTGCGCCAAGCGCGAGCTGCACGAGGAGACGGGCTTTAGGGCCGGCCGCATTCGCTTTTTGACATCGATTGTCACGACCTGCGGCTTCTGTGACGAGATCATTCACATCTACCTGGCCACCAAGCTCGAATTCGATGCGCCCAACCCCGACGATGACGAGTTCGTCAACGTTGACCTGGTGCCGCTGCACGAGCTGATCGACGCCGTGCTCGACGGCAAGATCGAGGATGCCAAGACCGTCGTGGGCGCCTTGGCGTGCGACAGTATTGCGCATCGCCTTGGGGGCGCAGAGCTTTAGCAAGCGGGGGCAACCTCGCGGGTTTGTGTAAGTCAGCGAAAGTGCTCCATTTGAGGCAAGGTGGCCTGAAAGAGGAGGGAAGCGTATGGATATACGCGACCGACGATTGAAGGCCAGATTGTCCAAATGGAGCACTTGCAGCGTCGAGATGAAACGCGGTTTGGTAAAACCGCGTAAGGTGATTATGCTGAAGAGGTTTTTATCGTATTACAAGCCCCAGATGGGGCTTTTTGTTGCCGATACTGTTTGCGCTCTGGTGCTTGCTGCCATTGACCTGGCGTTCCCTATCATTCTGCGCAATCTGACCGGCGGGCTCTTCACCCAAGGCCAGAGTGCCATTATGCAGGCGCTCGGCATGATTGCGGTGGGTCTGGTACTGATGTATGCCATCCGTTGCGCCTGCCGCTACTTTGTAAGCTATTGGGGTCATGTGATGGGCGCGCGCATGGAGTCCAAGATGCGCGAGGACCTGTTCGATCAGTACGAGCGCTTTAGCTTTGCGTATTTCGATCGCAACAGCTCGGGCGACATGATGAGCCGCGTGGTCAACGACCTGTTCGATATCTGCGAGGCGGCACACCACGTGCCCGAGTGGATTATCATCTGCGGCATCGAGATTATCGGCTCGTTTGTGATTCTGTTTACCATTGCCCCGGTGCTGGCACTTGCCATGGCCGTGGTGACGGCGGCATTTGCGGTCATCATGTTTTGGCAGAACATGCGCATGCGCGAGGTCTTTAGCGACAACCGCAAAAAGATCAGCGGCATCAATGCGCAGCTGCAGGACTCGCTGGCGGGCATGCGCGTGGTCAAGAGCTTCGCGAATGAGGAGACCGAGCGCTCCAAGTTCCGCGCCTCCAACAATCGCTACCTTTCGTCCAAGGAGAACATGTATCACGCCATGGGCGTTTACACCGCAACGTATGGCCTGCTCTCGGGCGTGCTCTACGTGATCGTGGTGCTGCTCGGCGGTTGGTTGGTCGCCCAGGGCCAGCTGCAGGCGGTCGATATGGCGACCTTCGCACTTTACATTTCGCTGTTCTGCACCCCGCTCGAGACGCTTGTGAACTCGGCGGAGATGTACCAGAAGGCCATTGCCGGGTTTAAACGCATGGACGAGGTGCTTTCGACCGCGCCGGATATTCAGGACAAGCCGGATGCCGTGGACCTGCAGGTGACGGCGGGCGCGGTTGAGTATCGCGACGTGTGCTTTAGCTACGAGGACGTTGAACTTGGCGAGGCCGGTGCCGATGAGCGCCCCGTGATCGACCACATGGATCTGTCCATCAAGCCCGGTCAGACCATCGCGCTGGTCGGCCCCTCTGGCGGCGGTAAGTCCACGACCTGCTCGCTGCTGCCGCGCTTTTATGACGTGGCTGCCGGATCCATCAGCATCGACGGTCAGGACGTGCGCGATGTGACGCAGCGGAGCCTGCGCCGTGCCATCGGCCTGGTGCAGCAGGATGTCTACCTGTTCGATGGCACGATCGGCGAGAACATCGCCTACGGCAAGCCCGGTGCCACGGCAGAGGAAATCGCCGAGGCCGCTCGCCGCGCCAATATCGACACCTTTATCGAGTCGCTGCCGCAGGGTTACGACACCGTGGTGGGCGAGCGCGGTAGTCGTCTTTCGGGCGGCCAGAAACAGCGCGTCGCCATCGCTCGCGTGTTTCTCAAGAACCCCAAGATCCTCATCTTGGATGAGGCGACGAGCGCTTTGGATAATGAGAGCGAGGAGGCGGTGCAGGAGTCGCTTGAGGAGCTGGCGCGAGGCCGCACCACGATTATCATCGCCCATCGTCTGTCGACCATTAAGCATGCCGACGAGATTGCGACCGTTGAGCATGGTCGCGTTGTGGAACGTGGCACGCACGAGGAGCTTCTCGCTCGTGGCGGCACCTATGCCCGTTACTATCGAATGCAGTTCGAAGGTGCGCGTGCGCACGAGCTCGACTGATTGATATGACAGGAAGTTTATGGCTGATAAGAACCCTTTGACTCCGGAAGAAGTGACGGAGTTATTCTCCGAAATCGACGCATCCGGCGTCTTGGATCCTACGCTCGCCAAAAAGCGTACCGAGCGCATGCGCGAGAAAGAGGCGGCGGTCAAGCGCGGCGACAAGGCGGCGCTGGCGCGGCTGCGCAGCGAGGATCGCGCGAGTCAGGCAAAACATATCGACCCGCTGTCCGAGGACGATCCCTCGGGCTCGCAGGTGAGTCATACCATTACAAAGACCGCCATGGCCGTGGTCATTACCATCTTGGTGCTGATTGTGGGCATGCAGATTGGCTACGGCGTGATGCGTCGTCTGAACACCGCGAACCTTTCCGAGAGCGTTTCGGTGGATACCGTCTCAACCGCGCTCAAGGGCGGACTTGAGTGGGGCAACGGCTTTACGCAGTTCCCGCTCGACTTTACCGTCGATGAGGCCGATGAGCGCACGGGCACGGTTGAGGTGACGGTGCTGGACACGTCTTCTGCCAATGAGCTCGAACTGCTGTCCAACGGGCAGATCCAGGCGGCAGCACTTGCGACCAACGCGCTGCTCAACGATAAGATCGACCGCGTGGTGTATAACGTGCACGCCTATATTGATGAGGACAGCAACATTCAGCACGATTCGTTCTTTGGAATGTTCCCCGCTCAGGGCCACCAGAGCGCCATTCTGACGTTCGTGTGGACCAAGAGCTCGTCCAATGCCACGAATATCGACTGGAAGATGCGCATTGTAAGCATGGACGACACCATTGCCGAGCGTATTCAGAAACAGGTGAACTCGGTGTCGTCGCTGATCGAGGACCCGGTGGTGAGCCAGACCAAGATCACGGAGGAGAAGGCCGAGCGCGATCTGGAGCATCGCCTGCACGGCCGGGAGATCTTCCGCGGCGGCAAGCCTGACCGCACGCCGTCCGATCTGCTGGAGCAGGACAAATAAAGCAAAGTCACCCCGCGTGAGCCGCCAGCCCACACGGGGTGATTTTTTCATCCCCGTCCAAGAAAAATCATTATGCATAGAAAGTCATAATTATCATTTCGTAAACATTTCGATGAAATTAACGCCATAGCACATGCTTACGGTTACAATACCGCGAGGCCTAACTACACACCTTTAAGCCGGTCCTGTGAGACCGGGAAGGAGAATTATGGCGAACAACCATACCGCGGGCACCGTCGCCCGCACCTTCGCGCCCAGCGAGCTTTGCCAGCGTATGCTGGCCAAAACCAGCAAGGGCACCTGTGGTCCCTGCATCCTGCATCTTGAGGATGGGACCATTTTTTATGGCCGTGCATGCGGTGCCGAGGGCACCGCGACCGGCGAGGTCTGCTTTAACACCTCACTTGAGGGCTATTTTGAGGTCATGACCGACCCGAGCTATGCCGGCCAAATCGTAACCATGACCTATCCGCAGATTGGCAACTACGGTATCGATGAGGCCGATGTTCAGTCGGCTTTCCCTGGCGATGCCGCCCGCCCCGCAAGCGCTCCCGCCATGCGCGGCATGATCGTTCGTGACATGTGCGCCACGCCTTCTAACTGGCGCTCGGCCGTTAGCGTGCCGGAGTATCTGCGCGCTCACGGTATCGTTGCCATTGAGGGCGTCGACACCCGCGCCCTGGTGCGTCACCTGCGCGACAACGGTTCCAAGATGGGCATTATCTCGACTGAGATTTTCGACGTCGACGAGCTTGCTGAGCGTCTGGCCGCAGCACCCACGCTGGTGGGCGAGAACCTGGTCAAGACCGTGAGCTGCCCCGAGCCTCACGAGTTTGCAGCCGCCGACCTGCCCGCCGAGCACGACTTCGCACTCACGCCCGCCGCCTCCGCCCGCCACAAAGTGGTCGCCTATGACTGCGGCGTGAAGCGCGGCATTCTGGAGGGTCTCGTCCGCGCCGGCTGCGACCTCACCGTCGTGCCGTGGGACACGCCCGCGAGTGAGGTGCTCGACATGAATCCCGACGGCGTCTTTTTGTCCAACGGCCCCGGCGACCCCGATGCCGTAGTGGAGACTTACGAGCAGGTGCAGCAGCTGATCGGCAAGGTGCCGGTCTTTGGCATTTGCCTGGGTCACCAGATGATTAGCCTGGCCTGCGGCGCTCAGATGGAAAAGCTTAAGTTCGGTCATCGCGGTGGCAACCAGCCGGTTATGAACCTGGTGAGCCGTCGCGTGGAGATCACCGCGCAAAACCACGGCTTTGGCCTGCTGTTCCCCAGCCTGGGCAAGCTGATTCCCGAGCTTTCCGGCGGCGAGACCGAGCATGCGGCCGACGGCGACCTGCGCGCCTGGGTGCGCCGCGGTATCGCGCCGGTCGTGATGAACGAGCGCTTCGGCCGCATTCGCCTGACGCACGTGAACCTCAACGACGGCACCGCCGAGGGCATCCAGCTGCTCGACGCTCCGTGCTTCTCGGTCCAGTACCACCCCGAGGCCTCGCCCGGCCCCACCGATGCCCACTACCTCTTTACCGCCTTTACGCGACTCATGGACGGCGAGGAGAACTACCTGGACATCGACACCGCGAAGGACCGCCTTGCCGGCTGGAATTTCGCCGAGACCGACGATGGTTCCGCCGTTCTACCGAACGGCGGACCGGTCGACGCTGCGGCTGCATCTGGCACATCATCTTGCCGTTCTGCTTCGGACGCGCGGGCATAAGCCCAGCGCGCCCTCGCATCACGGCAACCTGATGCACCAGCTGCACCCTCGCTGACTTTTCCAAAACATTGAGTCAGCCTCTCTAGGAGGTTTTAAATATGCCGAAACGTACTGACATCAAGCGCATCCTCGTTATTGGTTCGGGCCCCATCGTTATTGGCCAGGCCTGCGAGTTCGACTACTCCGGCGCCCAGGCCTGCAAGGTGCTCAAGGAGGATGGCTTTGAGGTCATCCTGGTCAACTCCAACCCGGCGACCATCATGACCGACCCGGGTCTTGCCGACCGCACCTATGTCGAGCCCATCACCGCCGAGTTTATCGAGCGCGTGATCAAGAAGGAGCATCCGGACGCGTTGCTGCCCACGCTGGGCGGCCAGACCGGCCTCAACGCCGCCGTCGAGCTGGCGAAGGACGGTACGCTGGACAAGTACGGCGTCGAGATGATCGGCTGCGACCTGGCCGCCATCGAGCGCGGCGAGGACCGCAAACTCTTTAACGAGGCCATGGCCGAGATCGGCCTGGAGGTCGCGCGCTCGGGCTACGCCTACAGCGTGGCAGACGCCGAGGCCATCGCCGAGCGCGTGGGCTACCCCTGCGTGCTGCGTCCGAGCTTTACCCTCGGCGGCGCCGGCGGCGGCATCGCGCACACCCACGAGGAACTCGTCTCCATCGTGAGCCAGGGCCTGGAACTTTCGCCTGCCCACGAGGTGCTGGTCGAGGAGTCCATCGAGGGCTGGAAAGAGTACGAGATGGAGGTCATGCGCGACCACGCTGGCAACGGCATCATCGTGTGCTCCATCGAGAACCTCGACCCCATGGGCGTGCACACCGGCGACTCCATCACCGTGGCGCCGGCGCAGACGCTCTCCGACCTTGAGTATCAGCGCATGCGTGTGGCCTCGCTCGCCATTCTGGAGAAGATCGGCGTCGAGACCGGCGGCTCCAACGTGCAGTTTGCCGTGAACCCCAACACCGGTCGCCTGATCGTCATCGAGATGAACCCGCGTGTGAGCCGTTCGTCCGCGCTTGCCTCCAAGGCCACGGGCTTCCCCATCGCCAAGGCCGCCGCGCGCCTGGCCGTGGGCTACACGCTCGACGAGATCGTCAACGACATCACCAAGGCAACGCCCGCCTGCTTTGAGCCCACGATCGACTACTGCGTCGTCAAGGTGCCGCGCTTTGCCTTCGAGAAGTTTAAGGGCACCGACCCCACGCTCACCACGCGCATGAAGGCCGTGGGCGAGATCATGGCGATCGGCCGCACCTTCGAGGAGGCCTTCGGCAAGGCCATGCGCTCGCTGGAGGACGGTCACCAGGGCATTTGCGCCGGTGGCAAGGAAGGCGCCGACAAGCTGAGCGATGACGAACTCGCTCAGGCCGTGGCAACCCCGACCGAGCACCGCATCTTCTTTGTGGTCGAGGCCCTGCGCCGCGGCTGGGATGTCGCGCGCATTCATGCCATCTGCGGTATCGACCCGTGGTACCTCAACCGTATCAACGACATGGTGCAGGTCCAGGAGAGCATCCGCGGCCTGCGCGTGGAGGATATCGACGCCGATGCGATGCGCCTGCTCAAGCAGTACGGCACGAGCGACGCCGAGATCGCCGCGCTGACCGGCTCGGACGAGCGCTTCGTGCGCGCCTACCGCAAGGGCCTGGGCGTGGTTCCCAGCATGAAGACGGTCGACACCTGCGCCGCCGAGTTCTCGAGCGCCACGGAGTACCACTACAAGACGTACGAGAACATCTACCGCACGAGCCCGGATGCCAAGAAGTGCGTGGCCCCCGACGAGACCACGCCGGCGGACAAGCCCAAGGCCATGATCCTGGGCGCCGGCCCCAACCGCATTGGCCAGGGTATCGAGTTCGATTACTGCTGCGTGCATGCGAGCTACGCACTGGCCGCCCGCGGCTTTGAGACCATCATGGTCAACTGCAACCCCGAGACCGTCTCGACCGACTACGACACTTCCGACCGCCTGTACTTTGAGCCGCTCACCTACGAGGACGTCATGGATGTCATCGATGTTGAGCGCCCCGACGGCGTCGTGGTGACGCTTGGCGGCCAGACCCCGCTTAAGCTGGCGCGTATGCTCGAGGAGAGCGGCGTGAACATTATGGGCACCAAGCCCGATGCCATCGACTTTGCCGAGGACCGCGAGCGCTTCGCCGCCCTGCTCGACAAGCTGGGCATCATGTATCCGCCGGCGGGCCAGGCCACCTCGTTTGAGGAGGCCGAGGCGGTGGCCGCGCACATCGGCTACCCGCTGCTGGTGCGTCCGAGCTACGTGCTGGGTGGCCGCGGCATGATGATCGCCTACGATGCCGAGCATCTGCGCGATTACATGGCCGAGGCTGCACGCATCAGCCCCGACTACCCGGTGTATCTGGACCGCTTCCTGGAGGGTGCGATCGAGTCCGACGTCGACGCCCTGTGCGACGGCGAAGAGGTCTACATCGGCGGCATCTTGGAGCATATCGAGGAGGCTGGTATTCACTCCGGTGACTCCGCGACCTGCATCCCGCCGTTCAGCTTTAGCGAGAGCCTGCAGGCGAAGCTTCGCGAGACCACGCGCCGCATCGCGATGGCGCTGGGCGTGCGCGGCCTGGTCAACGTGCAGTACGCCATTAAGGGCGAGACCGTCTACGTGATCGAGGCCAACCCGCGCGCGAGCCGTACCGTGCCGTTTATCTCCAAGGCCACCGGCGTGCCGCTGG
>CAKUCJ010000019.1 GCA_934643435.1 uncultured Collinsella sp. | reverse complement strand
CGCCAATGCTCGTCGCGAGCGTAGCGGTCGGGGAAGATCTGATAGACCATGCCGCGCTCGTACCAAGTGGGACGGTTCTCGCGGTGCTTGTAGACGGTAATCTGGAAGGACGGAA
Source organism: uncultured Collinsella sp. (assembly GCA_934643435.1). Lineage (GTDB taxonomy): Bacteria > Actinomycetota > Coriobacteriia > Coriobacteriales > Coriobacteriaceae > Collinsella. Next base: position 11,167 of record CAKUCJ010000019.1, on the reverse strand, counting down.
CCTCGGCGTAGTCGTAGGTTACGCCCTCGCCGCCGGTGCGACCTTGCGGTGCGCCCAAGCGGACCTCGGGCTGGCCCTCGATATTGCATATAAAGCTGTACCAGATAAGACAGGGTTCGGGGCACGGAAGCTCGCCGGTAAAGATGCCGTCGCCTTCGTGCTCCATGGGGATGAGGGTCTCGCCGATGCCGTCGACCCAGGTGCGCAGCGTCAGTGTTGCCTGGTTGGGATCGGCGTCCTCCAAAATCACCGAAAGCGAAACGGAAGTTCCAGTGGTCACAGCGCCAAACGGAGTGCGAAACTGCGGCAGGCGGCTGTTGTGAATCAATCTCATAGTATGGTCCAGTTCTATACAATCATGGCCAACGGGTCATGGCTTAACGCACAGTTTCTAAGTATATCCGTTGCACTTTAGTTGTATAAACCACAGCCGTTCACTATCGGCGAACGGTTGTGCTAGAAAATCGTTTTACCAAATCAATAGAACAAGAGGGCGTCGCGGTTAACGACACCCTCTTGTTCTATTGAGGATTGAGTTTTGGATCGTCCGAATTAGCGGCGCTTGCGGGTGGCGGTTGCCTTGCGGACGGAAGTCTTCTTGGACGGTGCCTTTTCCTCGGCCGGAGCGGCGGGGGAGACCGGAGTCTCCTTGGCGAGCTCGGGCTTTGCCTCGACCTTTGCCTCAGCCTTCGGAGCGACCTTGGTCTCTGCCTTAACCTCGGGCTTGGCTTCTGCCTTGGGGGCAGCGGCCTTGGTCGCGGTCTTCTTGGCCGTTGTGGTGGAGCGCTTGCGCGTGGTGGTCTTGGCGGCCGGCTTAGCCTCCACGGTTGCCTCGGCCTTGGGCTCGGCAGGCGTCTCCTCGACCTTGACGGCCGGCTTTGCGGCGGCCTTGGGGGCAGCCTTCGTCGTGGCGGTCTTGGTAGCCGTCGTTTTCGTAGCAGTAGCCTTCTTGGCAGCGGTGGTCTTAGCGGCGGTCGTCTTCTTGGCAGCGGTCTTTGCCGGAGCCTTGGCGGCCGGTTTGGCCTCAACAGCAGGGACCTCAGCCGTGGCCTCGACCTTTACCTCGGGAGCAGCCTCAACCTCGGCGGCCTTCTTGGCTGCGGCGGTCGTGCGCTTGCGCGTGGTCGTCGCCTTGGCAGCGGTCGTCTTGGTTGCGGAAGCCTTGGTCGTCGAAGCAGCCTTGGTGGTGGCAGTCTTCGTAGCCGTAGCTTTCTTGGCCGTCGTCTTGCGAGTCGTGGTCTTCTTAGCCGCAGGCTTCGCAGCCGGCTTTGCCTTGGCCTCAGGCTCGGGAGCGGGCTCGGGAGCGGGCTCGGGCTTCACCTCGGGTTCAGCCTCAACCGGCTTCTCCTCGGCCTTGGGCTCCTCGGCGGTAGCAGGCTCCTCAACAGCAGCAGCCGCCTCGACAGGTGCAGCCTCAACAGCAGCGGCCTCAGCCTCAGCCACAGCCGCCGGCCTCTCAATCTCTGGATGCATAAAGAAGTACAGGTCCAGATACTTGTCGGCCGAGCGCGTCCAGCTAAAGTCCTGGCTCATGGCCTGCGTGACCAGCTGGTTCCAGGCGTCGCGGTTGTCCCAGAACAGACGTGCCGCGCGGAACACCGCGTCGCCCATCTCGTCGCCGTTAAAGTTGCTAAACGAGAAGCCCGTGCCCTCGCCGGTAAACTCGTTGTACGGTTGCACGGTGTCCTTCAGGCCACCGGTCTCGCGCACGATGGGCAGGGTGCCGTAGCGCATGGCGATGATCTGCGACAGGCCGCAGGGCTCAAACTTCGAGGGCATCAGGAACATGTCGGCGGCGGCGTACATACGCTGCGACAGCGCCGGGTCAAACTCGATGCGCGCGGCCATGGTGCCAGGGTACTTGTCTTGGAAGTAGCGCAGACCGTCCTCGTAGTCGCGGTCGCCGGTGCCCAGCACCGCCACCTGCACGCCGCCGGCCAGGATGCGGTCGAGCGCGTACATGACCAGGTCCATGCCCTTCTGGCGCGTCAGACGCGTGACCATCACCATGAGCGGACGGTCGTCGCGCACCTCGAGCCCCAGCTCTTCCTGCAGCGTGGCCTTGCACACAGCCTTGCCCCCACGGTCCTCCACCGTGTAGTTGGCGGCAATGCGCGTATCGGTCGCCGGATCAAAGCCCGCCACATCGATGCCATTCAAAATGCCCTGCAGCGCGTAGGAACGCTCGCGCAGCACGCCGTCCAGGCCCTCGCCAAACTCGGGCGTCTGGATCTCGTTGGCATAGGTGGGGCTCACCGTGGTGATGGCGTCGGCATAGCGCAGCGCGCCCAGCATGTAGTTGATGCTGCAGGCGTCGCAACGCAGCTGCGATGCGGCCGCCGGAATATGCGCCACGCCCAGGATGTCCTCCATCACGGTGTCGCTAAACTGGCCCTGGAACGCCACGTTGTGGATCGAGAACACGGTCTTCACGCGGTCGTACAGCGGCAGGCCCTGGTAGAACTCGCGCAAGAACACGGGCGCCAGTGCCGTCTGCCAGTCATTGCAGTGCAGGATGTCGCACTCAAAGCCGGCCGGCAGGTGCTGCAGGCTCTCGGTAATGGCCTTGGAGAAGAACGCAAAGCGCTCGCCGTCGTCAAAGAAGCCGTACGGATAGTCGCGCGCAAAGTAGCGCTCGTTATCCACAAACATATAGGTGACGCCGTCGTGCTCGAGCTTCTCGAGTCCGCAGTACTCATTGCGCCAGCCCAGGCTCACATAAAAGTCGGAGAAGTGCTCCATCTGCGCCTTGTACTCGTCCTTGATGGTGGCGTACTTGGGCACCATCACGATGACTTCGGCGCCGGCGCGCACAAGCGCCGCAGGCAGCGAGCCCGCCACGTCGCCCAGGCCACCGGTCTTAACAAACGGTGCGCACTCGGCCGAGGCAAACACGATCTGCATCTTTTTGCTGGTTTCTGCCATATTGTCTCCCATGTTGCTATTCGAGAATAGCCGCCAGGCGCTAACCAGGCGGCTATTCTTAAGTTTACGTGCGATTATGCGACGCCAATGTTAACGAGCGATGGTGGTATCGGAAGTTAACGGAGCCTTGCCCAGCACCAGGATGTTCTCGGGCGTGCCGCGAAGCTCGGTGTTGGTGGGCACCACGTTGTTCTTGTCCAGAATGGCGTTCTCGACGCGGGCGCCGCTCTTGATGATGCAGCTCTGGTTGATGATCGAGTTGGTCACCGAGGCGCCTTCCTCAACCACAACGCCGCGCGACAGGATCGAATTGCGCACGGTGCCCTTGATGATGCAGCCGGCCGAGATGATCGAGTTGCAGGCGTGGCTGCCGGTCGCGTAGCGCGAAGGCGGCACGTCGTGAGCCTTGGTCAGGATGGGGCGCTCGGGGTCGAAGAGCTGATCGGCCACGGTCTGGTCGAGCAGATCCATGCTGCGGCGATACAGCGACTTCTCGCTAAATACGCCCACGACCTCGCCCTTGTACTCGTAGCTGCACACGTCGATGTTGCCAAAGTCGCCCTGGAGTGCCTCGAGCAGGTCCAGATAGTCGGCAGCCTGGTAGTGATCGATGATCTCGAGCAACGTCTCGCGGTTGACGATGCAGCAGTCCATAGACGCGTTGTCGCCGTACACGACGCCGGCGCTCACGCCCGTCAGGCGGCCGTTCTCGTTAATCTCGAGCTTGGTCTCGTCCTCAACGTTGCGCGTGGCCTTGCAGTACACCACGGTCATCTGGGCGCCGGAGTTCTCGTGCGCCTCGATGATGGTGTTAAGGTCCATGTTAAAGATGATGTTGGTGCCCATCATCACAACATAGGGCTTTTCCGAGCGCTGGAACAGCGTCTTGTTGGAGATGATGTCGCGCAGCAGGAAGCGCATGCCGCCCTTGGTGGTGCCATACGCGTTGCCGGGCACCATGAACAGGCCGCCCTTCTTGCGGTCCAGGCCCCAGTCCTTGCCCGAGCCCACGTGGTCGATCAGCGAGCGGTAGTTACCCGGCATGACGACGCCGACGGTCTTGATGCCGGCATTCATCATGTTGGACAGCGGAAAGTCGATCAGGCGGTAGCGGCCCAAAAACGGTACGGACGCGATGGGGCGGTCCTTGAGCAGCACGCTGCCGTAGGTCGAAGAGTAGTTAGCGGTGATGTAACCGATGGCCTTGCGATTGATCATCGGATCATTCCCCCTTCCCGATAACGACGTCATTTCCAACGACGGCCGTATCCTTGGTGGTATCGACAGAGCCGAGCTTCACGCCCTCTTCGACCGTGGAGTTCTCGCCCAAAATGGCGCGGCAGATGTGCGCGCCGCTCTTAACGTGCGCACCCGGCAGCAGCACAGAGTCCTCGACCACGGCGCGCTCCTCGATGATGACATCGGTCGAAAGGATCGAGTGGCGAGCCGTGCCGTAGATCTTGCAGCCGTTGGAGACCAGGCAGTCGTCCAGGCGGCCGTCCGGACCAATGTAGTGCGGCGGACGCGTGGTGATGTTGGACATGATGGGGAAGCTCTTGTCAAAGAGATCGAACTCAGGGTTGTTGCCCAGCAGGTCCATCGAGGTCTCGTGGAAGCTGGCGATGGTGCCAACATCCTTCCAAAAGCCGTGGAACTCGTAGCTGTACAGGCGCTTGTCCTCGCCGAGCAGCTTGGGGATGATGTCCTTGCCAAAGTCGTGGCTCGAGCGCTGGTCCAGAGCGTCCTCCTCGAGCGCCTCGATCAGCACGTCGGCCGAGAAGATGTAGATGCCCATGGACGCGAGGTTCGAATCGGGCTTATCGGGCTTCTCGGTAAACTTGGTAATGCGGCCGTCCTCCGGGTCGGTGGTCAGGATGCCAAAGCGGCTGGCCTCCTCCCACGGCACGGGCATAACGCTCACCGTAAGATCGGCGTTGTTCTCAATGTGCGTCTTGAGCATCTTGCGGTAATCCATGCGATACAGGTGATCGCCCGAAAGAATCAGGACGTACTTGGGGTCGTTGGCCTTGATGTAGTCGAGGTTCTGCGTAATGGCGTCGGCCGTGCCCGCATACCAGGCGCCGCCGGTCTGCGTCTCGTACGGCGGCAGGATCGACACGCCGCCGTCGCGGCTGTCCAGATCCCAAGCCTCGCCGGAGCCCACATAGGCATGCAGCAGATAGGGGCGATACTGCGTCAGAACGCCCACCGTGTCGATGCCCGAGTTGGAGCAGTTGGACAGCGAAAAGTCGATAATGCGGAACTTGCCACCAAAGCTAACCGCCGGCTTAGCGATCTTTTGGGTGAGTGCCCCCAATCGGCTGCCCTGTCCTCCTGCGAGGAGCATCGCGATGCATTCTTTCTTACTCATCGATTTCTCCTTCTGTCATCGATGTTCCTAAACCCATTAGCGACGGACGCGGCGCTCGGTCGCGCCCGTCGAGTAATGCCGTGCGGCAAAGGGAGCTCGCGCGCCTTTACGCGTGCCAGATCTCGTCGCGGTACTCGCGAATGGTGCGGTCGCTCGAGAACCAGCCGGAGGAGGCGGTGTTGAGCAGGGCCTTGCGGTTCCAGGTCTCGCGGTCGCCATAGCTGCCGGTAAGCTTCTCCCATGCATCCACGTAGCTGCGGAAATCGGCCATGACCAGGTCGGGGTCGTTGTTGTTCATGAGCTCGTTGTAGATGCTCTCGAAGTTGCCCGAAAGACCCGCAAAGGTGTTGTCCTTGAGCTCGTCCATCACGCGGCCCAGACGCTCGCGGTCGCCGTTGAGGGTATCCCACGCAAAGTAGCTGTTGGATGCCCAGAGCTGCTCGACCTCGGGAGCGGTCAGGCCAAAGATGGCCTCGTTCTCGCGGCCGGCCAGGTCGGCGATCTCGATGTTGGCGCCGTCGAGGGTACCCAGCGTAATGGCGCCGTTCATCATGAGCTTCATGTTGGACGTGCCCGAGGCCTCCTTACCGGCCGTGGAGATCTGCTCCGAGATCTCGGCGGCGGGGTAGATGAGCTGGGCGTTGCTCACGCGGAAGTTGGGGATAAAGCAGACCTTCATGACCTCGTTGACGCGGGCGTCGTTGTTGATGACGTCGGCCACGGAGTTAATGAGGCGGATGGTCTCCTTGGCGAAGGTGTAGCTCGAGGCAGCCTTGCCGCTAAAGATGAAGGTCGTCGGCGTCACGTGGAAGTTGGGGTCGGCGATGCGACGGTTGTAGATGTCCATCACCTTCATGATGTTCATGAGCTGGCGCTTGTAGGCGTGGAAGCGCTTTACCTGAACATCGAAGACGGTGTTGGGGTCGATGACCAGACCGGTCTCGGCCTTAACGTAGGCGGCCAGACGCTCCTTGTTGGCGCGCTTGGAGGCACTCACGGCCTTCAGGAACTCAGTGTCGTCCTTAAACTCTTTGAGTTTCTCCAGCTCAAAGGCGTCCTTGAGCCAGCCGTCGCCAATGGCCTCGGTCACGAGCTTGGCGTAGGAGGGGTTGGCCTCGGCAAAGAAGCGACGGTGCGAGATGCCGTTGGTCTTGTTGTTGAACTTCTCGGGCGTGAGGGCGTAGAAGTCCTTGAGCACGATGTTCTTGATGATGTCGGAGTGGATCTTGGCCACGCCGTTGACGCTGTGGCTGCAGATCACGGACAGGTTGGCCATGCGAATCTCGCCGTCCCACAGGATGGCGGTCTGGCGCAGACGCTCCTGCCAGCCCTCTTGGGTGGTGTCGAACGACTCGTGCCAACGACGGCTGATCTCGTCGATGATCTGGTACACGCGGGGGAGGAGCTTAGAGAACGTACCGATGGGCCACTTCTCCAGAGCCTCGGGCAGGATGGTGTGGTTGGTGTAGCTCACGACCTGGGTCACGATGTTCCAGGCGTCATCCCACTCGAGCTTCTTCTCGTCGATCAGGATGCGCATGAGCTCGGGGCCGCACATGGCGGGGTGTGTATCGTTGGTGTGGATGGCCACAAACTGCGGCAACAGCTCCCAGTTCTCGCCGTGCTCCTTCTCAAAGGTGTCGAGCAGGCTGTAGATGCCGGCCGAGACAAACAGGTACTCCTGCTTCAGGCGCAGCAGACGGCCGTGCTCGCCGGCGTCGTTGGGGTAGAGGATGGCGCTGATGGCCTCGGCCTCGGCGCGCTCGGCGTCGGCCAGGGCATAGTCGCCGCGGTTGAAGGCCTCCAGATCGAAGTGCTCCTCGACCGGCTCGGCAGCCCAGACGCGCAGCTTGTTGACGGTCTCGCCGGCATAGCCCACGACGGGGATGTCGTAGGGAACGGCCAGGATGTCCTGCGTGTCCACCGTGCGGTAGAACGTGCGGCCGTTCTCCTCAAAGCCCTCAACATGGCCACCAAACTTGATGGTCACGGCCTTGTCCTGACGACGGACCTCCCAGGGATAGCCGTGGGTGAGCCACTCGTCGGTGGTCTCGACCTGGCTGCCGTTGACGATCTCCTGCTTAAACAGGCCGTAGCGGTAGCGCATGCCGTTGCCGTAGCCGGCAATGCCCTCGGCTGCCATGGAATCCAGGAAGCATGCGGCCAGGCGGCCCAGGCCACCGTTGCCCAGAGCCGGATCGGGCTCCTGGTTCTCGATGACGGACAGATCGAAGCCCATGTCGTCGAGCGCCTCGGCGACCATGTCGCGCACGCCAAAGTTGAGCAGGTAGTTGTCGAGCAGGCGGCCGATCAAAAACTCGATCGAGAAGTAGTACACGCGCTTTTTGCCCTCGGCGGTGACGCGGGCGTCGCTCTTGGTGGCAACGGTGCGGGCCTTCTCGGCCACGAGCTTGGCCAGGGCGTTAAAGCGGTCCAGGTCGCTGGCGGCCTCGACGCTCTTGCCGCTGATGCTCATGACGGCATCGCGATAGAGCTCGGTAAACTCCTGCTTGTTGTCGAAGATCTTATTCATACGTTCCTTTCCCCCGGGGATATCTCCCGGAACGGTTATGACTTGTATCCTACGCCCCCGTGGGGCGGGTGATTACAGCGGTAACGGCTTTGTTACGCTTCCTTGGCAGGCGACTTAACGGCGGCTGATTTGGCCTTGGTAGTTGCCTTTTTGGCAGCCGGCTTTTTGGTCGCGGGCTTCGCGGTAGCTTTAGCAGCGGGCTTCGCGGCAGCTTTGGTCTTGGTCGTCGTTGCCTTCGCCTTAGCAGGAGCCTTCTTGGCAGTCGCAGGCTTGGGCTTCACCGAAGACGTGCGCTTACGCGTGGCCTTCTTAGGCTCCTCAACCACCGGCGGCTTATAGCTGCTGGGACCACGGCGCTTGAGCACCACGCCTGCCAGGCCGGGCACCTTGATCTCGATGGAGTCCATCTGCCCGTTCCAGGGATAGGGCTCGCTCGAGCAGGTGTAGGGCTCCTCGCCGGCATAGCCGCTGCCGCCAAACTCGGGACGGTCGGAATCAAAGATGACCTCCCAGTCACCCTCGCGCGGCACGCCCACGCGGAAGCTCTCGTAGCTCGCCGGGTCAAAGTTGATCAGGATCACCAGGTCGTCGTCGACGTCCTCACCCTGGCGCACAAAGCTCACGATGGACTGCTTGGAGTTGTCTGCATCGATCCAGGTAAAGCCGTCGTCGGTGTAGCCGCGCTCGTACAGGGCGGGCTCGGCGGTGTACAGGTGGTTGAGCGCCTTAATAAACGCCTGATGATGCTTGTGGGTCTCGTACTCCTCGGTCAGGAACCACTGGATGGACTCGTAGTAGCGCCACTCGATAAACTGGCCGATCTCGTTACCCATAAAGTTGAGCTTGGCACCGGGGTGCGTCATCTGGTAAAAGGCCAGCGTGCGCAGGCCGGCAAACTGGCGCCACCAGTCGCCCGGCATACGGCCGATGAGCGAGCACTTCCCGTGCACGACCTCGTCGTGGCTCAACGGGCAAATAAAGTTCTCGGTAAAGGCGTACATGATGGAGAACGTCAGCAGCCCGTGGTTGCCGGGGCGCCACGGAAAATCGGTCTGCATGTAGTGCAGGGTGTCGTTCATCCAGCCCATGTCCCACTTGTAGTGGAAGCCCAGGCCGCCGTCTTGCGGCGGATAGGTCACGAGCGGCCACGCGGTGGACTCCTCGGCCATCATCATCACGTCGGGATAGTGTGCCTCCACAGCGCAGTTGACCTGACGGATAAACGCGCTGGCGTCCAGATCCTCTTCGGTACCGTACTTGTTGAACTTCTTTTGGCCCGGATCGTCGATGCCAAAGTTGAGGTACAGCATGCTGGACACGCCGTCCATGCGAATGCCGTCCACGTGGAAGTTCTCGAGCCAGTACAGCACGTTGGAGACCAAGAAGGAGCGAACCTCGCCGCGGGCGAAGTCGAACTTGTGTGTGCCCCAGTTGGGGTGAATCTCGTGCTCAAACAGCATATGGCCGTTAAAGGTGGCAAGGCCGTGGGAGTCGGCGCAAAAACCGCCGGGCACCCAGTCCATGATCACGCCGATGCCTGCCTCGTGGCACGCATCGATAAAGTGCATGAGCTGCTGCGGGTTGCCGTAGCGCGACGTGGCGGCATAGTAGCCGGTCGTCTGGTAGCCCCAGGAGCCATCGAAGGGATGCTCCATGAGCGGCATGACCTCAATGTGCGTATAGCCCATGTCGCGCACGTAGTCCACGAGCTCCACCGACAGGTCGTCGTAGGTGTAGAACTCGCCGCGCTGCGCGGGGAAGGGATCCATGGGGCCGGGGTAGTTGCCGTACTCGTCCGGCTCACCCTGCGGCGCGTCGCCATGGCGCTTCCACGAGCCAATATGCACCTCGTAGATGTTGAGCGGCTGCGACATGTGATTGTGGCCGGCGCGGCGCTTGAGCCACGCGGCGTCGTTCCACTTGTAGCCGTCCAGGGTCCACAGCACGCTGGCCGTACCCGGAGGGCACTCGGCCTTAAAGGCGTATGGATCGGCCTTGTAGAGCTTTTCGCCCTCGTTGGTCTCGATCAGGTACTTATAGAGCTGGCCCTGCTCGGCGCCAGGAATAAAGCCTTCCCAAATGGCGCTCGTATGCACGGGCACCAGCGGGTTGGCTTTCTCATCCCAGTCGTTAAATTCGCCAATAACGTGGACGCTCTTTACATCGGGCGCCCAAACGCAAAAACGCCAGCCGCGCGTGCGGTTCTGCGTATCGGGGTGCGCGCCCATCTTTTCCCAGCTGCGCTCCCACATGCCAATGCCAAACAGATAGACATCGTCCTTGGAGAGCTCCGGTGCGTGCGGAGCGGCCTTGCGGGTAGCGGGCTTTTTTGCCGTTGGCTTTAGCTTTGTATCGCTCACGTTTGATCCCATCATGACGCGGCAGCGTGTTGCCTTGGTGACTAAATGCGAAAGGTCCAGGGCTGCACGAATCGAAGGGACGGCGATAGTTCTATGATTCGTTCCACCTCGCGTGCTCGGTGGAACTTTCGGCAGAAACTACCATAACACCTGTACATTACTTTTATGGAGGAAAGTGGTTTTGCGGCGGCTTTTAATCGGTGAGCGCCATGTTTAGACCACTGACAGAATTGCGATGGTAAAACTCTTGACAGTTTTACCAATTAGGGTTTTTAGATTGTTAGTTTTACGTTTGGTAAAACGTTTTTAGCAGGATGTTTACCATTTGACATCGAAAGGTTCGTTTATGTCCCAGACCGCCGCCCCCAACGTTGCTTTTATTTTCGATTGCGACGGCACGCTGGTTAATAGCACCCCCGTTTGGGCCTATGCCCAGCCCGAGTTATTGCGCCGCCACGGCGTTGATGTGACGGTCGACGATTTTGCCCAGTTTGAGCACCTTTCGCTCGAGGACGAGTGCCAGGCCTACCATGACACGTGGGGTATTGGCGAAGGCGGCGAAGAGCTGTATCGCGAGCTGAGCGAGATTCTCATCGATGGCTATTCCAAGGTGCCGCCGCGCGAGGGGCTCTTGGCGTTTTTGGAGCAGGCAAAGGCAGCGGGCATTGCTATGTGTGTTGCCACGTCCACCCCGGCCGAACTGGTGCAGTCCGCCCTTGCGGGTGCGGGCCTCGATCACTATATGGAGTTTATTACCACGACGGGTGAGGCGGGGCGCTCCAAGCAGTTCCCCGACGTATACGAGCTGGCGCTGCGCCGTCTTGAGGAGCGCCACGGGCACAAGTTTGAGCGTGCGTGGGTGTTCGAGGACGCGGTCTTTGGCCTTAAGAGCTCTGGCGCCGCCGGCTTTAAGCGCGCGGGCATCTATGATCCCGAGGGCCGCATGGAGCGCGACGAGGTCCGCGACAACTGCGACAT
>CAKUCJ010000018.1 GCA_934643435.1 uncultured Collinsella sp. | reverse complement strand
GGGGAGCTTGCCGAGCATTTTGACATCAGCAAGCCGTCATTGAGCCATCACTTGGCGACGCTCAAAAACGCCGGGTTGGTGACCGACGAACGTCATGGCCAAAACATCGTTTACAGCTTAAACACCACTGTCATGCAGGACTTGATCGGCTGGTTTATGGGCTTTACAGACACTGAAGGTGATAAGGATGAATAACGAAAACAAGGGCATTCACGCCACGGGGGTATCGCCGCGTGTATGGGCCATGCTTGTTGTGGTCTGCGCAATTAATGTTGCTGCGCATCTCTGGGTGATGCCGAGCTTGCCTGCGCAGATTCCCACGCACTGGGGCGCGAACGGCGCCGTCGACGGTTGGGGCCCTAGCTGGATGGCCTCCGCGCTCGGCGTGCTGCCCCTGGCACTTCTCGCGATGTTCTACGTCGTGCCATGCATCGATCCCAAAGGTGAGGCATATCGAACCTCGGGTAAGTTCTATCAGGGCTTCGTAATTGCCTTCACCCTGTTCATGTGTGGTATAAGCTGGTTGGGTGAGCTTACGGTCTGGGGCGTGGTGCCGGCGGTCGGTTCGGTCAACGTGCTGATTTCCGGCGCTATCGGCTTGCTCTTCATTGGTGTGGGTAACTACTTGCCGCGTGTGAAGCAGAACTATACGCTCGGTATCAAGACGCCCTGGGCGCTTGCCGATCCCGAGAACTGGCGCCGTACGCAGCGTTTTGGCGGTGCCTGCTTTATGGTGCTGGGTATTGGCCTGATTGTGATGGGCGTGGCGGGTAGCGTGCTTTCGAGTGAAGTCGTCGCCGCGGTGATTGCGGTGCTGGCGTTTGGTTCAGCTGGCGCTGCCTACGTCTATTCGTATCTGCTGTGGCGCAAATCGCAGCGAGCCGTTCGCTAAGGTTGCGGAAAACTGGCGTACGCAGTTCATAGTGTGTTCCGGGGGACTTTTCCCAGGTAGTATTAGGGGGTGTGGGCAACCATGCCCCTTTTTCGTTTAATTTCAGAGCTGGTTACCTCATTTCGTTTCCACTAAAACGAAAACAAGAATAGGGAAACAGCAGGTAGAAAGGATAAAACAGGCAAATGGCGGAGTTTATCTACCAGATGTATCAGGCTCGTAAGGCCCATGGCGACAAGGTGATTCTTGACGACGTGACCCTGAGCTTCTATCCCGGTGCCAAGATCGGCGTCGTGGGTCCCAACGGCATGGGCAAGTCGACCCTGCTCAAGATTATGGCCGGCATCGAGGAGGTCTCAAACGGCGATGCCAGACTTACCCCCGGCTACACCGTGGGCATCCTGCAGCAGGAGCCGCCGCTCGACGACGACAAGACCGTCATCGAGAACGTGCGCATGGCATTTGGCGACATGATCGCCAAGGTCGATCGCTTCAATAAGATCGGCGAGGAGATGTGCGACCCGGACTGCGACATGGATGCCCTCATGGCCGAGATGGGAAAGCTCCAGGACGAGATCGACGCCGCCGACGGCTGGGATATCGATTCCAAGCTCGGCCAGGCCATGGACGCCCTGCAGCTGCCCGATTCCGATATGCCGGTCAATGTGCTCTCCGGTGGCGAGCGCCGTCGCGTGGCCCTGTGCAAGCTACTGCTCGAGGCCCCCGACCTGCTGCTGCTCGACGAGCCCACGAACCACCTGGACGCCGAGTCGATCCTGTGGCTCGAGCACTTCCTGCACAACTACCAGGGTGCCGTCCTGGCCGTTACGCACGACCGTTACTTCCTGGACAACGTCGCCGAGTGGATCTGCGAGGTCGACCGTGGTCACCTCTATCCCTACAAGGGCAACTACTCCACGTATCTGGAGACCAAGGCCGCCCGTATCGAGGCGCAGGGCAACCGCGATGCCAAGCTCGCCAAGCGTATGGAGGCCGAGCTCGAGTGGGTGCGCAGCTCGCCGAAGGCCCGTCAGGCCAAGAACAAGGCCCGTCTGGCCCGCTACGAGGAGATGGAGGCCGAGGCCCGCGCAAGCCAGAAGCTCGACTGGACCGACATCCGCATTCCTGTGGGCCCGCGTCTGGGCAACAAGGTTCTGGAGGCCCATCACCTGCACAAGGAGTTCGACGGTCGTGTGCTCATCGACGACCTTTCGTTTACCCTGCCGCGCAACGGCATCGTGGGCGTGATCGGCCCCAACGGCGTCGGTAAGACCACACTGTTCAAGACCATCGTTGGCTTGGAGCCGCTGACCTCGGGCGAGCTCGAGGTGGGCGAGACCGTCAAGATCTCCTACGTCGACCAGAACCGTTCTGGCATCGACCCCGATAAGAACCTGTGGGAGGTCGTCTCGGACGGCCTGGACCACATGATGGTCGGCGAGACCGAGGTCCCGAGTCGCGCCTATGTGGCGAGCTTTGGCTTTAAGGGCCAGGACCAGCAGAAGCGCGCCGGCGTGCTTTCTGGCGGCGAGCGTAACCGTCTGAACCTGGCGCTTACGCTCAAGCAGGGCGGCAACCTGCTGCTGCTCGACGAGCCCACGAACGACTTGGACGTCGAGACCCTGTCCTCGCTCGAGGCCGCGCTGCTCGAGTTCCCGGGATGCTCGGTCGTCATTAGCCACGACCGTATGTTCCTAGACCGTGTTGCCACGCACATCTTGGCATGGGAGGGCACCGACGAGAACCCGGGCAACTGGTACTGGTTCGAGGGCAACTTCGAGGCCTATCAGGCCAACCGCATCGAGCGCCTGGGCGAGGACGCAGCCCAGCCGCATCGTATTCACCGCAAGCTCACGCGCGACTAGGTTTATTGCTGGTTTGGTTACGTAGCATCACAGATGCGTAGTAAAAACGGCTCAAATCCGGGTTTGGATTTGAGCCGTTTTTCGCTGCTACTTGCGTCGAGCGATATCGTGAAAGATAAAGTAGTCGGGGCGGTGTCGCGAACAGGTGTATTCGAACATTTCTCCGGCGGCGGTAAAGACTTGGTTGGACACAACGGCCATGTAGCAGTCTTCGGGAAGGTCCAACAGCTCATAATCGCGCTTGGTGGCGGGTTCGACGGTTATTTGGCGACTGCTTTGGGCAATCTTAAGGCCAAGGTCCTGCTCGAGATATCGATAAATGGAGCTTGAGGCCTTATCGGCATCGAGCCCCTGTACGTCGCTTGCCAAAAAATAGCTTTCATCGTGAATGACTGGGCAACCGGCTATGGAACGAACGCGCTCGAGATGAATGAGATCTGACCCGACTTCAAACCCCGTTCTGTGGGCTGCCTTTTCGGTGGCTTTGACTTGCTCAAAGAGCGTCACTTTTGTTTCGGAATCAAGCTCCATGCGTCTGACGGACTCGTCGTATGTTTCGATACCTCCAACCTCAAACAGGGCACGACTGCGTGGGCGCCAGATGACGCGGACACCCTTGCCGTGAATCGGTTGCACCAGTCCCTCGTCGGCGAGCGCAGTGAGCGCGCGTCGAAGTGTGTTATGCGAACACTCGTATTTTTGGACGAGTTGGGCCTCGGAGGGGAGAAACGACTGAAACGGATACGTCCCCTCAAGAATGTCGCCCTTGATATCGTTGTAAATACCTTGCCAAATGGCTTTCATAGCCATCCTTTCAATCATTTAAATAAGTTGTGCTTCAGTATACCGTTCGAGCATGATGCCTGCCGTTCACCGCGCAAAAACGACCGTTCATCCACTTATTCAAATAAGTCAAGAAACATAGAATCAATCTGACTAAACTAAGTGCTGTAAAGCAACTTATTCAAATAAGCTGCTATCCAAAAGATGGGTTGGCCACCTATGGTTCTATCGAATAACGCAAAAGGAGGAACGCATGGGCAAGTATGCGGACGACGCGACCAAGCTGCTCGAGCTGGTGGGAGGCAAGGACAATATTGCCGCTGTGAGCCACTGTATGACGCGCATGAGGTTCGTGCTCAACGATGAATCGAAGGCCGACGTGCCGGCTATCGAGGCGCTTCCATATACCAAGGGCAGCTTTACGCAGGCTGGGCAGTTCCAGGTCATCATTGGTAACGACGTCAAGGCCTACTATTCGGAGTTTACTGAGATCGCCGGAATCGAGGGCGTGAGCAAGGACGCAGCCAAGGCTGCCGCCGTCCAAAACCAGAATCCCATTCAGCGCGCCATGACGGTTATCGCCGAGGTATTTGCACCTATCATTCCCGCTGTTATCGTCGGCGGCCTCATTCTCGGTTTCCGCAATTGCATCGATTCGTTGTATGTGTTTGGCGACGGTACGCAGACGCTCGTGCAGCTGAGTCAATTTTGGGCTGGCGTCGACAGCTTTTTATGGCTGATTGGCGAGGCGGTCTTCCATACTGGCATTCCAGTAGGCATCTGTTGGTCGGTCACCAAAAAGATGGGTGGCACGCCTATGCTCGGTATCGTTTTGGGCCTGACGCTCATCTCCGGGCAGCTTCTTAACGCCTATGCCGTTGCCGGCACGCCGGCTGATCAGATTCCGCATTGGGACTTTGGCTTTGCCCAGGTCAATATGATCGGCTATCAGGCGCAGGTCATCCCCGCGATTCTCGCCGCAGTTACACTTGGCTTCTTGGAGCGTTTCTTCCGCAAGATCACGCCCGAGGTCGTCTCGATGATCGTCGTTCCGTTCTGCAGCCTGCTGCTTGCCGTCATGGCCGCCCACTTTGTCCTGGGACCCATTGGCTGGTGGCTAGGTAGCGGTATCTCCGCCATCATTTACGCCGGCATCACCGGCCCGTTCCGTGCCCTGTTCGGCGCTCTCTTTGGTGCGTTTTATGCGCCGCTGGTTATTACCGGCCTGCACCACATGTCTAACGCCATCGACCTGCAGCTGATTGCCGATTTTGGTGGCACTATGCTTTGGCCCATGATCGCGCTTTCCAATATCGCGCAAGGCTCGGCTGTATTGGGCATGGCGTACCTGCAGCGTTCCAACGATCGTGACCAGCAGGTAAATATCCCCGCCATCATCTCTTGCTACCTGGGCGTTACCGAGCCTGCCATGTTCGGCGTCAACCTAAAGTACATGTTCCCGTTTGTGTGTGCCATGATCGGCTCCTCCCTTGCTGGTCTTTTGAGCGTGGTGACAAACTGCACCGCAAACGCCGTTGGCGTCGGTGGCCTGCCGGGAATCCTTTCGATGCAGCCTGACAGCTGGGCGATGTTTGCGGTTTGTATGCTCATCGTGCTGGTCGTTCCTTTTGTTCTGACGGTTATCGTGGGCTCCAAGAAGGGCATTCGCGAGGAGGCCGAGGCCAGTGCCGCCGAGATTCGCGCGGAGTTGGCCGCTCAGGATAAGTAACCCTACGTGCCCTACGAGCGCCGCGGTGGCTTTGCCCATCAGCGGCGCTCTTGTATTTCATATTCCCTGGTGATGAGCGAGGACGAGCAATGCTCGATATCAGTAATAAGGTCGTGTACCAAATCTATCCCAAGAGCTTTAACGATTCTAATGGCGACGGCTGGGGCGATCTGCCCGGCATCACGCAAAAGCTCGACTACCTCAAGCAGCTTGGTATCGATTACCTCTGGATAACCCCATTTTTTGTCTCGCCGCAAAAGGACAACGGCTACGACGTGGCCGATTACCGAAGCATCGATCCGCGATTTGGAACCATGGAGGAGTTCGAAGAGCTTTCGCGCGAGGCGCATGCGCGCGGCATCGGCCTTATGCTCGACATGGTATTTAACCATGTTTCGAGCGAGCATGAGTGGTTTCAGCGAGCTATCGCGGGCGACAAGCGCTACCAGGACTACTTTATTTTTGAAGAGGGGACACCACGTGAGCTTCCCTGCAACTGGGATTCGAAGTTTGGCGGTCCCGCCTGGACCTGGGAGCCTCATGTTGGCAAATGGTACCTGCACCTATTTGACCCGGGCCAACCCGATCTCAACTGGAAAAATCCTGAAGTGAGGCATGAGGTTGCCGATGTCTTGCGTTTTTGGCGCGAGAAGGGCGTTGACGGCTTTCGCTTCGACGTAATCAATCTAATCGATAAGCCAGATTCATGGGAAGACGACTACGAGGGCGATGGTCGCCGCTTTTACACGGACGGTGCGCGTGTGGACGGCTACATCCAGGAGCTGGTGCGCGAGGGCGGCATCGAGGGCATGATGACGGTCGGAGAGATGAATTCGACGGGCCTTGAGGCTTGCATTCGATATACGCAGCCTCATAACCATGAGCTCGCCATGACCTTTAACTTCCATCATCTTAAGGTCGATTTTGAGAATGGTCAGAAGTGGGTGAACAAAGCGCCCGACTTTGTGCTGCTTCAGAAGACCCTTTCGACCTGGCAGGAGGGCATGCAGGCGGGTGGCGGCTGGAATGCCGTGTTCTGGGACAATCACGACCAGCCACGCGCCCTCTCGCGTTTTGGGACCGACGGTTCCCTGCGCATTCCCGCGGCAAAGATGCTCGCGCTCTTTATGGACCTGTTGCGCGGCACGCCCTATATCTATCAAGGTGACGAGCTGGGCTCGACCAACGCACACTTTACGAGCATCGAAGAGTTCAACGATGTCGAGAGCCGCAACTATTACCGCATCTTGCTCGAGCAGGGAAAGGCACCCGAAGAGGCGCTCGCGATCATTAACATGCATTCGCGCGATAACGGCCGCCTGCCTATGCAGTGGAATGGCGAGGTGCACCATGGTTTTTCGATCGCTGAGCCTTGGGTTCCGATGGCTCGCGATGCGAAGGATTGTAGCCAAGATGAGATAACGGCGGAGCTCGAAGTGGGCGTTTCGAATTCAATTTTTGAGTTCTATCGTCAGGTGAATGAGCTGCGGCACGAGTTGCCTGTGGTGGCGACGGGCAAGGTCCGTTTTGTTGATGCGGACAGTGCGCCCGTGCTCGCGTATGGGCGATTTGGCAACCTTCCTGTCGGAGAGCCCTATGATGCGTCGGCGGCGACGATTGAAGACATGTCCGCGCCTGGATCGATGCTTGTGGTTGCCAATTTCTCCGATGATATGAGCGAAGTGGGCCCGGAAGTCCGGGAACTGCTGGCTCAAGGGGAGTGGGACGTGCTGTTGCGCTCTTATGGGGATGTTGAGGACCTGCAGGCACTTCGCCCCTTTGAGGGATATGCGCTCATTCGTAAATAGGCGCATGGGCATTTATGGCATCAAACGGGTTCGCTTGCCCGGGACATCGCGGAATCAGGGAAAAGGCAGCAGCGGCAGGCCATTCTCGCCGATGCGGACAGGGAAGCCAAGCGGCGCATTGAGCTCTTTGACTAGCACTTCAAGGAATTTTTGAGCACGCACACCTGATTGAGGAGAAAGGGCCGTATGAAACCAGAAAACAAAGCAACCGATACGGCTGTGCCCTCCGTGGACGAGCTCACTGGCGAACTCAACCGAGAAAAAAATCGCAGCCGATACAAAAAGCTGCTGCGCAGCACCATCTATACGCTGGTGATCGTGGCCGCGATCAGTGTGCTGATGGCTACACTGCTGCTGCCGGTTTTGCAGATATACGGCACCTCCATGAATCCGAACCTGCAGGAGGAGGACATCGTGGTGTCGGTGAAGTCCCCACAGTTCAAAACCGGTGACATAATCGCCTTCTACTATAACAACCACGTTCTTGTCAAGCGCGTTATCGGCTGCCCCGGCGACAACGTTGTCATCACCGACAGCGGCGACGTATATGTGAACAATACCCTGCTGGATGAGCCGTACCTAACCGAAAAATCCTATGGCACCGCCGACATTGAATATCCGTATACCGTACCTGAGAATTCCTTTTTCGTCCTGGGCGACCACCGGAAAAGCAGCGTGGACTCCCGGTCGTCTCTGGTGGGCTGCGTGGAAAAAGAAGAAATCATAGGAAAAATCGTTTTCAGAGTGTGGCCGATCAAGCGGATCGGTTTTGTGGACTAACGCCGCCTGGAAATACGGGGATAGGCTGTGTGGCAGAGGAATAAATCGTCGGGAAAGCTGTATTCCGGGTCTGGCCCTTGGACGGCTTCGGCATATTGAAATAGAAAACCGGCGCTGGGTGAGAAGGGAGCGATGTTCCACTATCCAAAACAGTATGAAAAAAGAAGAAAGGATACTTATTATGAAATTGAGCAGAAAAATTTTGAGCCTGGTCCTGGCACTGGCTATGGTTATGGGATTGGCCACTACCGCTTTTGCCGAGGAGGGTGGGGAAACCACCACGAGTGGTAGCATTACCATCACAAATGCCCTCAAGGGCGAGACCTATAATGCCTACCAGATCCTGTATCTGGAAAGCTACGATGCAGAGAACAATATATATGCCTACAAGGCCAATCCTGCCTGGAAAGAATGGCTGGAAACCCAAGAGGAGTACGTTTCCGTTGACGCTCAGGGCTATGTGACCTGGGTTAAGGACGCTAAGGCTGCTGACTTTGCTAAGGCTGCTAAGGGCCAGCTGTCCGGTAAGACTGTTGCCGGAAGTGTTACGCCTACCGCAGATGGCTCAGCTACTATTTCAAACCTGAAGCTTGGCTACTATCTGGTCGATTCTACTGTGGGTGCTCTGTGCGAATTGAATACCACAAATCCCAGCGTGGAAATCACGGACAAGAACACGAAACCCACCATCGAAAAGAAGGTCCAGGAGGATTCTGACGAAAGCTGGGGAGACGTCAATGATGCGGATATCGGCCAGACCGTGAATTTCAAGTCCACCATCAGTGCAAAGCCCGGCGCTCGGAACTATCTTGTGCACGATAAGATGGATTCTCATCTGAAATTTGACAGCGTAACCTCCATCACGGCTGGCGACACCACCCTGGCTGCGGGGGAAGATTATACTGTAGTGACTACCGGCCTGAACGATGGCTGCACCTTCCACATTGTGTTCAATCAGACCTATCTGGACAGCATCACTGCTGACACCAACATCGTTATCAACTACACCGCTAAACTGACGAGTAATGCCGTTGCTGGCACCGGTTATGTCAACGAAACCTGGCTGGATTATGGCGACAAGCAGCACACCGAGCATGATACCACCACTACTTACACTTGGAAGCTGCCCATCTACAAGTATCACATGGATGGCGAGGCCAAAAAGGCCCTGGCTGGCGCTGAGTTTATTCTGTACAAGGGCAGTGAAGAGAATAGAGACTATGCTAAGGTCACCGAAGGAAAGCTGACCGGCTGGACTAAGGAGAAGGCGGAGGCCACCAAGCTTGTCTCTGGTGATGACGGCATGATTGCGGTCGAAGGCCTTGACGCTGACACCTACTACCTGGAAGAGACCAAGGCTCCTGGCGGCTACAATAAGCTGGCAGGTCCTGTCAAGGTTGATATTTCCCACACTGTTACCGACGAGGGTGCGCACATGACCCATACCCTCAAGCAGAATACAACCGACGTTGCGAAGGTTGAAATCGAGAACAAGTCCGGCACCGAGCTGCCCAGCACCGGCGGCATCGGCACCACCATCTTCTATGTCCTCGGCTCTATCCTGGTCATCGGTGCGGTTGTCTTGCTGATCGCCAAGAAGCGCATGAGCGCTTCCGAATAATTCTTCCATTTTGCTTACACTCCGGGAGGGCCTTGGCCCTCCCGGACCAAGTGCAATTTAGACCGTTGCATAATTAACGAGAATCCAATGAAAAACCATCGTTCTACAATCCTGCTGATCTTAATACTCCTCATAGGCTTGTCCCTAATGCTGTACCCCTCCTTCGCCGATTGGTGGAACTCTTTCCACTCCTCCCGGGCCATTGCCAGCTACGAGGAACAGGTGGCAAATATCGATGACGCACAGTATGAGGAACTTTGGAACGCCGCCCGGGATTATAACCAGTCTCTGCTCCACCGTCCCAACGATTTCATCCTGTCTGACGAGCAGCAGGAGATCTACAAATCCCTGCTGGATATCGGCGGCAACGGCATCATGGGCTATATCGAGATCCCCACGATCGATGTGATGCTGCCCATCTACCACGGCACTGAGGAGTCCGTCCTGCAGATCGCCGTGGGGCATCTGGACTGGACCAGCCTGCCCGTTGGCGGTGCGGGAAGCCACTGTGTGCTCTCCGGACACCGGGGCCTGCCAAGCGCCCGGCTCTTCACCGATCTTGACAAGCTCAAGGTTGGCGATGTGTTTATGCTGCATGTCCTGAATGAGATCCTGACCTACGAGATCGACCAGATCCTCATTGTCGAGCCCCAAGATACCGATCCCCTGCTGATTGAACCGGGCAAGGATCTATGCACCATGATTACCTGTACCCCCTACGGCATCAATTCCCACCGAATGTTGGTGCGGGGGCACCGGATCGAGAGTCAGGAAGAACCGAAGGACATTCGTATCACAGGGGATGCCGTGCGGATTGAACCGCTGATGGTAGCGCCCATCGTGGCAGTCCCAATATTGCTGGTGCTTCTGATTATCCTGCTGCTGCCAAAGCAGAAGAAAGGGAAACTGTAGGTGCCGCCGATGAAGAATGGAGAAAAGGTCTATGGCAGGATATAAAAATTTTCGTTTGATCATTGTGATCGTCACGACCTTGGCACTGACTTTCAATGCGGTGATCCTTCCGGCTGCCGCATTGGAGGCCGCCTCCGTTAATGAGACGGGGTCCGTGGAGTATATCGAGGATGACCGCTCTGCTTTAGAGCCAGCGGAAAGCGAATTTGCAGAGAAGGAAGAAAATACGCAGAACGATTCTGTAGGGGCGGAAGAAGATACGCAGGACGATAAGAAAGAAAACATTCCGCAGGAGGGTGAATCCGGGCAGGAAGCGGATGCGCCCTCTGAGAATGCTGGGGATGCTGTCAGCACAAACCAGGAGGAAGTTGATGCTTCCTTCGTGGGCTATTGCTCGGTATCGGAACGGAGCCAAATGTACGAGGCTGCAATGCCTGCGTTAGAGATGGCCGATGGTTGGGCGCTGGTTTCCAGTGAAGAAGAATTGTTCAGTGCACTAAGCAGCCCAGAAGAAACCATTCAAATTAAACTTCGTGATAGTTTTCCTGTTGTAAACGCACCGTTGGTAATACCGGAAAACAAAAAAGTGACCATGAATCTGAACGGGAAAACACTTACCAACAGTAGTAGTGAAAATTCCGAGGAAAGCCTTTTTAAGATTTTAACGGGGGCAACGCTTACGATCGAGGATGGGACGCAAGACATAAAAGAAAACAGCGTCGCTCCGGTAAAAACAGCAAGTACAGGGAATAAGTATGGGAACACGGCATCTTATGAAAACGGAACCTTAACCTATTATGTCACTGAATCCAATGTAACGGATTCGAACACAGGCAAAACAACAGAAACGGTGGATCAGTATGAGGTTCCTGTGCCCTCGGTACCACAAGAAGTGAGTGTCGGTACTCTGGATGGAAACGGAAAAGGGAAACCGATTTTCTGGATGTCAGGTGACGCAGCGAATCTGATTATTAAGGGCGGCAAAATCTGCAACAGCAGCAAGAGTGCCATCTATTGCGATTCATCAAACAGCACAGTGCAAATTGACGGCGGCTACATCTGCGGCAATTCCGTTAATGAAATTGGGGGTGGAGCCGCAATCAGCGCCGAGGAACCGACAACCATCAATATAAACGGCGGCTATATTTATAACAATACATCGCACGGTAACGGCGGTGCGATTACCGCTAAAATCGGAAGTACTATTC
>CAKUCJ010000017.1 GCA_934643435.1 uncultured Collinsella sp. | reverse complement strand
GCTTGTGTTCACGCCAAGAATGTTGTCCGCACGCCGACGGCCGTCGCTCAGAAAATTGCTGTTAGCGGTACCCGTGAATTGCACGAGGCGACGATATGCGGCCTCGGTCATCTGCTTGTCGGCGGCATTCAGTAAAAGCCAGCGAAGTCTACCGCTGTTCTGGTTAAGAACATCGCAGTCCTCAAGAACGGTGCGGGCATCATGTATCGCAGACGCGTAGGTTTCGGCAAGTTGCTGGGACTTGTAGTAGCGCGCGGCAAAAAAGAGAGCGTCGCGCATATGGGTGCTCTTCGGTTTGGGTCGATAGAGTTTGCGGATTGCATCGGCGCATTCATTCGCCATGCGGACGAGTATATTGAAATAGCCATCATCTTTCGCCAATTCACCGTGGCAGTAAATGTCGTATGCCGTATTAATGTTTTGAGCTTTGAGCCTCTTCTGTGCGCCCTTCGTTACTTTAAGGTCGCTGAGCTTTATCTTTCGAAGCTCCTTGTTCAGCGTGTCCGTTTTGGCTTGCGCGATCGCGCCCCTAAAGCCATCGGGTCCAAATGCCGTTGCCCTCGAAATGACCTGTATGTCGTCCAGCAACTCGTGGGCCTTCGAGACGATCGCTTTTGCTTCGCTGGGGCTAAACAGTCTGGCCATTGCGGACTCCTGAAGATGTGCGGACAAGTGGGGCGCGTGGGGCGCGGGCATAACCGCGCACAGGTTCATTTTAATTGCCGCAGAGTCGATGAAAATAAAACACTCTCTAAGTGGCCCCCATTGCCGTTCACCGATTAAAACTACCGCTTATCTGCATATGCGCAGTTGATTTGTTGCGCAACAAAATGTTGCTAAACAAAAACGCTCACAAGTGGCGTATGAAGTAGTAATAGCAATCATCTTCCTTATTTCCCGACGTAGCCGGTAGGTTGCGCCATGGATTCTTGGGGGTCGTTTCTGTATGTATAACAACGATACGAGTGCAACAAACGATTCAATATACGTAGGCGCATATTTCGAGTCTCTTATTAAGAATGCGGTCGCGCAAGCTGATGCTCCGCTGCACGAAGCGCTGGTGCGCTCGAACGTGTATCGCACCATTAATGAGGCATACGAACGCGCGCTTGCCCAATTGGTTATAGATGGTGAGCTTTTGTATGCCAACGGCGAGTACCGCATGGCGCCTGACGTGGCCGTCGAAGCGGTGGAGCCTGTAGGGGAGCCGGAAGCGGCCGATACCATTGAGTCCGAAGTAATTGAAGACGAGAATAATGAGCCCAAGACCGCTGAGTCCGAAGATGTTGAGGACGAGACCGTCGAGGATGAAGCCGATGAGCCTGAAGCCGTCGAGCCTGATGTCGATGAGCCTAAGGACGCGGAGCCCGAAGTCGTCGAAATCGAAGGCGTGGATAGCGTTGAAATTGAGGATGCTGAGTCCCAAGATGCCGAGGTCATGGCAGATGGAGACGTGGCAATTGATGACGAGGCTGCTGAGCCCGAAGTCTCGGAGTTCGCGGACGCTGAGGTCGTCGCTGTAGAGCCCGTTGCCCCCGAGGCTCCTGCGGCGAAGGCCATTGGTCCCATATCGTTGCGCGCGGATTCGACCCTTGAGCAGCTGAAGGTTAATGGGCGTAGTTGGCCTATCCCCGTTGCCGTGGGTGTTTCGTATGACAAGAAGCCAGCAGATGGCTTGTCCCTTATGGGATATGAGTCGGCGGCGGAGCCTGTGACGGAAGCCGCTGAGCCAGTGACGGCGACGTCCGAGCAGCAGGACCCCGTGCAGTCGGAACAGCAAGAGCCTGTACAGCCCGCGCGTCCCGAGCTCACGTTGTTTTCCGAGCCACAGCAGCTAGCCATTTCCTTCTCCGATGGGCTTGAGACCGTGACGGCCGTTGTTGATGCTGGGACTACCGGCAAGTCTGAGACCGAGGCTGCAGCCGAGCCCGAGCAGCCCGCGTTTGCGTTTGAATCTGAGCTCGAACCCGTTGAAGATGCCGCGACCGTCGAGGACACCAAAGTCGAGGTTGCATCCGTCTCCGAGCCCGAGCCTGAGGCCATAGCTACGTCCGAGTTTGCGGCTTCCAAGGACGCCATTAAAAAGCTCGAGCGCCCCAAGTATCTGAGTGGCTGGGATGACCCGCGCTGTGTGTTCGATAGTGAGGCTCAGGTCGCTTACCTCGACAAACAAGAGATTCGCGATGTGTTTGGTCTCGTTCGCGAGCTGGGCAAAGCCGACGATGAGAACGTGCGTGCTGCCTTCGAGATGCAGCTTCGAACCTATGCCCTGCCCCTTTCTCCGCAGTACCGCGCGCAGGCGCCGGAGCTCGGCAAGCTCTCGGGCAACACGAAATTGGCGTTTGATGTGTTTGGTAATCTGCGTAGCATCGGGCTCGAATGCTGCGCGTATACGGATGTTAAAGGTCCAGCAACTGAATTGCTTGGCACCATATTTTCAAGCGGCGGCGAACCGCTATCGCTGTGGAATCTCTCGATTTCCCTAGCCTTACAACGCAAATTAAAGTGGAACTATCGTATCCACAATTTGCCCGAATTGCTTGCGTACAACTGGAAGGAGCTTCGTGAAAAGGGTCTCACTTCGGGCGAGCTGCATTCGATTATGTCTGCGTTGAACGATTGGCCATCGGGACAATTGAAGCTCGGAAGAACCAAGCACGAAATTGAACTTGCCCGTCAGGCGGCGATAGGGGGCTGGTATCCGCCCGTCAATATGCCTGTTGAGCGCGCTAAAACGGTTAACGGACTTGCTGGTGATGCTATCGGCAGGTTGCGGCGCGAGGGTCTGCCTGTGAACGAGCCCTCGTTCCGGCTGCTCTTTTGCATTAGGCTGGCGGGAAAGCTCGCTACGGGCGCAGCCGAAGACAAGGCTGTGAATTCGGTGCTCACCGAGTTCAAAAACGAATATCCCGCCTTTAACGCTGCCGTAAAAACGTTTAAGCGTCTGGACTTCGAGCTGCCGCATGATCAGGAAAATATTGAGTCACTTAATGTGGTTTCTACCTGTGTAGATTCTAATACTGTAATTAATGTTATTGCATCGGTCGATAAGCCTCAGTCGGATAGCATGGCAGGCGCCCAGGGCAAGGCCTGCGAGCCGGAGTCTCCATGTGAGCCTGATCAGCCGGCGGCGCAGGACCTTACGGTGACGCAGGCTCTCGCGCTGGCTATTGACCAGGACGTTACAAAGTTCAACAGGTGGTTTACAGATCTTGCGTATCAAGATCGCACCCTGATGGGCTATATGCTCATTGATGATAAGCCAGCTCGTTGGATTGATAACCTTGCTAAGTCTGCCTGGAAAATCCGCGAGCGTTACAATGCCCTCATGGCGGCACGACCGACATTCGACATCGATACCTTCGGTCCGCTCTTTAAGACGTATGAGGTAGCTGCCGAGGAGTTTTACGGCCTAACGCACACCGAGCAGCCTGCCTACCTGTATATGAAGCGCGTGTACGGTCGGGGTACTATACCGCTTAAATATGCGCAGATCGATAAGGATCTTGAGCCGTCTGTCTGTCGAGTGGTTCGTGCGTACTTTGGGAACATCTCGGTTGAAAATGTCGACGATCAGACAGAGGAAAAGCCTGTGTCGGCGGTCGAACCGGTAGCTGAACCTGAGTCGATTTCCGCGCCCGAGCCGGCGGTGGCTCCCGTGCCCGCCCCGGCCCCAGAGCCCGCCACTGCTCCGGAACCCGCTCCCGTCCCGGTCCAGGAGCAGCCGGCAAAGCCCTTCGCCGGCAAGATCGAGAACCTCACCAGTAAAGGCCCCATGTCCATCGAGGCATGGCTGGCGTTGCTGCCCAGCGACGATGCCGACCTGCTGCGCTGGATCTTTAGCGACAAGCCCCTTATGGATTACCCCCACAAGCCCGCCGGCCTGGGGCAGCTTCGTCAGCGCCGTGCCGACCTGCTGGTCAACCGCCCGCACCTTGACGAGGACCGATTCGCCCCGCTGTACCAGCGCTATGACCTGACCGAGGACGCGTTTTGCAAGATCACGCAGGCGCCTCCGGTGGTCTTTGGCTACCTAAAAACCGTTAAGATCTCGAGCAAGTTTAGCCTGCGCCTTGCCGCAAACGACCGCACGCTGCCGCAGGAATGGCGCGAGAGGATAGCGCAGCTCAACCGCAGGTCAGCTACCGATGCGCCGCGAACCCCTGTAAGCACCGAGGCAAGTAACGCGTCCCAGCTCGAGCAGATCGCACGCAACAAGATGGGCAACCTCTCCACGCGCAGCGTCGCGCTGCGCGCCTTTGCCGAGTCCGGAGCCGTCAAGGAATACCACAACCTCAAAGATCTCCGCAGCAGGTACCAGCTGTTTTTGGAAGACAACAAGTGCGGCTACAAGCTGACGCTCGCGCTGCCCACCGACGATGTCCGGTGCCTTAACGAGCTACGCGGTACGCACATGTTCTTGGTGGCTCGCGCCAACAAGATCCGTTCCTACAAGGTCGACAGCCGCTTTACGTCCGAGCTGCGTCAGATTCTGACGCTCGCCGTGGCACGCAACATCGAATGCGGTACGGGCCTCATCCTGCGCGAGAACCAGGAGCTGTGCGACCTGTACGACGTGCACGACGACGAGGAACTCTACGAGATCATTCGATCGTTTGTGCGTCCGGGTTCCATTCCCGGCCTGGAGATGGGCGCGATGCCGCTGATCCGCCTGGGCAAAACGGACCGCAAAAACCAAATGCTCGGCGTGCTGCACGATGCGGGCACCGAGCTGTCGCGCGAGGACTTTGCCCAGCGGTACGCGGATGCATATTGCGTGGACGCCAGGACGGTTCGCGGAAACTACCTGCGCGACATGAACGCGTATCTGCGCAACGGCCGCTACTCGTATGTCGACAGCGACCTTACGGCCGAGCAGCAGCAGTTCATCAAAGACATGGTGACCGACGACTACGTCTCGTTGCCGTATGTCGAGGCGAGTTTTGCCGCCAAGTTTGGCGCTACGACTGATCGACTCGTCAACGACCAGACGCTGGCGCCCCTTGGCCTGGAAATCTCGAGGGACCTCATCGTCAGGGAAGGCGTGGACCTGCGGCGCTCGTTTACGAACCTGCTCATGTCGCGCGACAGCTTTGCCTTCGGCTCCCCGGGTTTTGGCGACGAAGTCATCAACCATCCCGAATTTAGGAATGCCATTACGCCGCTGCTGCGCAACTTTACCTTTATCGAGTGCAACCGCGATTCGTTTATCTCGCTCAAGCGTCTGAGCGAATCGACAGGTGTTCGTCGCATCGACCTGGGCAGCTACGCATGCTCCCTGTTTGCCCGCACCGAGCCCGGCGTGCCATTTACCGTGACGAGCCTGCGCAAGCAGGGCTTTATGCACAAGCTCGACGCCGTGGTCGACGAATGCGGTTTCGACAATTCGTTTTACGATTCGATCGTTCTGTACGGCCTGGCCCAAGAGCACATAAGGCGCACGCGCTTTAGCGGCGTCTACATGTTCTGCCGCAAGGAGGGTCCGTTCTCGTCGGGCGATGCGGTCGAGTACGTCGTGAGGCAAAAGGGGCCCATCGAGGTGGGCGACCTGATCGATGTGTTCCAGGACGAATACGGCGTCGCGATTACCGCGCCCGATATTAGCAGGGCGGTCCAGGACAAGGGCCTGTTCTACAACGAGGACCTGGACATGGTCATGCTCAAAATGCGGTCTATCTGCAAAGGCTGCTCAGTAACAACAACCAATAGGAGGAAACCACCATGAACCTGCTCGAGATGATCGACGACGGCGTCAACATTAAGCCGACCGGCGCCAACCACAAGATCGTGATCGACGGCAAGCCCGAGATGTATCCCGTCTACAGCATTAAGCTCGAGTTCCTGCGCTACAACGTGCAAAATGACCGTATTGCCTCTTGGATCAGCCGCTACAAGGCCGAGCACGGCGAGAGCGCGTTTAACGAGCTGGACGTCGCGGCCTGCAACGATATCATCGAGGGCTTTATCGTCGACAGCAACAAGGACGCCATCGACAAGACACAGCGCAGCATCGCCTTGCGTTCGCAAGAGCGTCCCGGCGTTGTGCTGGCCGACGGCCTGATCGTCGACGGCAACCGCCGTTTTACGTGCCTGCGCCGTCTTGCCGCCAACAACCCTAGCTTTGGGTGGTTTGAGGCTGTCATCCTCCCCGAGAGCCTTGGCAACGACTCCAAGAAGATCAAGATGCTGGAGCTTTCGATTCAGCATGGCGAGGAAGAGAAGGTCGGCTACGACCCCGTCGACCGTCTGGTGGGCATCTACAACGACATCATCAGCTCCAACCTGCTCTCGAAGGAGGAGTACGCCCAGTGCATTGGCGTTGAGCCCAAGGAGCTCGAGAAAGAGATTATCAAAGCCAGGTACATGAACGAGTTTTTGGAGTTTGCCAACGCCAAGGACCAGTTCCACCTGGCGCGCGAGCTCAAGGTCGCCGGTGTTATCAACGAGCTGCAGGGTGTCCTTAAAAAGTGCAAGAGCGACGATCAGGAAGAAGACGTCAAGAACATCGTCTTCGCCAACATGATTACCGAGCCGCAGGGCGACATCGTGCGCTTTGTCCGCAAGATCAAGCCGATTTTGGAGGGCCCCGACGCGGACCGCTTTATCGAGCGCGAAAACGAGCTCGCGTTTGAGGTTGCCGAGCGCCTGAAGAACAAGGAGGTCGTGACCTCGACCGACATCGCCGAGATTCGCGATGATGTTCATCTGGCGACGGCCTTCCGCGAGGTCATGGAGTCGGCCGATAACGCGACCAAAATGACGAAGGCCCTCAAGTCGCCCTCGCTCTCGATCACCCGTGCCATCAAGGACCTCGACCAGGTAGAGGAGTCCACCTTTGGCCTGCTGCCTGCGGACGAGATTGCCAATATCGCCGCCGAGATCGCCAAACTCGAGTCCAGGGTGCATATGATCAAGGACAAGATCTCGTACCGGATGGGCGGCGAGGAAGCCTAAATGAAGCTGCGCCTCTCGTATAGCGACGGAATTTCGGTCGTGCCGCTCGACATGACGGTTGAGCAGCTGCGCCGCGAGCCGGTCTGGAAGATCCGGCTTTCGGCGCTGCGCCGCTATGCGCCGAGCTATCGAGAGACGGACGTGCTCTTTTCGCTGTCGATTGACGACCCGGGCGCCAAGCGCGTCGTCGAGCTGCTGCAGCGGGCGGCAAGCTTTGGCGTGGACTGCGAAGTCGATCCTGACTTGTTGCGAGGCCTTACCGCGCGCGAGGACTATCTGCGCGAGAAGGCGCGCGTGGGCTTGTTGATCAAAGCGCACGATGAGTCGGTGGCTGATCGCTTTGACGAGTTCTGCCGGGCCGAGGATGTGCTGATGCGGCGCCCGCTCAAGGACCGCCAGCTGTGGGACGCGTTCTTTATGAGCGCCATGGGCCGTTGCGCCAACTTTTCCGTTCCCGGTTCGGGCAAGACGGCTTCGGTCCTGGGCACCTTTGCCTACCTGCGCGAGCGCGACCTGGTCGATCGCATCATCGTGCTTTCGCCCAAAAACGCCTTTGGCTCGTGGCGCGACGAGTGGGCGGCGTGCTTTGGGGCCGACCGTCCGTTGCGCTCACTGTGCTTTCACGACTCGGAATTTCGCGGACGTTCCACACGCGACAAATGCAGCACCCTGCTGTTCGACTACAAGCGCTACGACATGATCTTGCTCAACTACGAGTCGGTCGCGTTGGGGGAGGCGGCCGCGCGCATTGCGGCAGACCGCGCCCTGGTGGTGTTCGATGAGGTGCACAAGGTGAAGCGCGTGGGCGGCAAGCGTGCGGCGAGCGCGGTGCAGATCGCCGCGGCGGCGCCGTATTTTATCGCGCTCACCGGTACGCCGATCCCCAACTCGTTCGAGGACCTGTACAACCTGCTCCATTGCCTGTGGCCGCGCGACTACAACTGGTACTTTGGCATGAGCGCCAACGCGCTTAAGTCGACGAGCGAGGATGATGTTGAGCATATCAACGAGTCCATTGCGCCGTTCTTCTGCCGTACGAATAAGCACCAACTGGGCGTGCCTCAGGCCAACGAGGACCATCTGGTCGATGTGCCGGTGGACCGCTGGGAGCAGCAACTATTCCAAAAAGTGCTCCACACGCTCTCGGGCGAGCCGTTTGAGATGATCATTCGCCTGCTGCAGCTTTCGTCCGATCCGCGCATGCTGGCCGAGGACCTGAGCGCCGGCGACTATGCCGACCTGTTTGACGGCGAGGTGCAGACAGGGGCGGGCAAGGCGCTGGAAGGCCTGCAGGTGGACGATCGGCCCACCGCCAAGATGCTCGCCTGCCTGGACCTGGTCGAATCGCTGGTGGCCCAGGGCAAGTCCGTCATCGTGTGGTGCATCTTTAAGCGCAGCATCCGCAACGTGGTGCACGAGCTGCACGGGCGCGGCATTACGGCCCGCGCCATTAGCGGTGGTACCGACATTCCCACGCGCGCCCGCGTGATCGATTCGTTTAAGGCGGGGGAGACGAGCGTGCTGGTCACCAACCCGCACACGCTGGCCGAGTCGGTCTCGCTCCATGGCGTATGCCACGACGCCGTCTACTTTGAGTGCAGCTACAACCTGGTGCACCTGCTGCAGTCCAAGGACCGTATCCACCGCCTGGGCCTGTCGCGGGAGCAGTACACGCAGTACCACTACCTGCGCGCCGTGTACGAGCGCCGCGACGGACCGTGGTCGCTCGACCGCAATATCTATGAGCGGCTGCAGTACAAGGAGCAGGTCATGCTCGACTCGATCGACCGCGGCACGCTGGAGCCCGGCTATACCGACGAGCGCGACCTTGAGCTGGTGTTCAAGGGCCTGTTTGATGACGAGGGCCAGCGGAGCGAGGCCAGCAGCCAAGATGCCGCGAACGATATGCAAGAACCCGAGGAGATGTAAACGATGCAGAAAGCCTTTCCCATCTTTGTCATGGAGCTGTTTTGCGACGGCTGGCTGTTTTTGACGCATTCGGATGTGACGTGGGATGGGTCGGCGCATGCCGTTAAGCGCGTTCGCATTAACGCCGACAAAAGCGAGTGGCTCTTGAGCCATGCGCGCGAGCATTTTACGGACGTTCCGAGCAACGTCGATTTGTGCCAGTATGTCGGCGCCACGCTCGCGGAGCTCGAGAAGCATACCGAGCTTGTCGTTCCCCGCGACGATGTGTCGCCCCGCCTCCAGCTGCTGTTCGAGGGCGACCTGACGCCCATTACGCTGGTACAGCTCATGTGCGTGGGCGACTGGCTTACGATGCGGCAGAGCGACGAGGGCGAGATCCGCGTTACCTATGACGAGCGCCTAGCACAGCAGATCTCCGGGTTTGGCTTTCTTATGCGGCGCTTCCGCGCGGTGCTTTGCTCGCAGAGCACGATGCTGAGCAACAGCGTGATTGCCACCGTGCTCGAGGCAAGGCCGGCGACGGAGCCGGGGATCTGCGCGTTTTTGGAGATGGATGATCCGGCGACGGTTGAGCCGGAGCCTGAAGCGGCGTCCGAGCCTGAGCCCGCGCAAACGCCAGGGCCTGCATCGGAGCCTGCTCCCGAGCCCTCTACGAAAGAGGAGGAAAAGCTCCGCATCGCAAGGAAGGTGAAGGTCGCACGCGACAAGATGGAAGAGCTCGATAGGTCGCGCGATGCCCTCCTCACCCAGCTATTGGTGCTCCGTCGCAAGTATCAACATATTTCCAATCAGCACAGTTGGAACACGATAGTCGAGATGGGGGAAATCGGCAGGCAGGTTGATGCGCTAAGCAGTAAAGTCGATCAGCTCGACAAACAGCTGGGCGACGCACGCCTGGCCTACGCCGAGA
Organism: uncultured Collinsella sp.; assembly: GCA_934643435.1. Lineage (GTDB taxonomy): Bacteria > Actinomycetota > Coriobacteriia > Coriobacteriales > Coriobacteriaceae > Collinsella. Next base: position 1,841 of record CAKUCJ010000017.1, on the reverse strand, counting down.
CCCGAGCAGCATCGCTGCAAGCGCTTAGAGAACTGGGCCAGTAGGACAGCAACAACCCCCACGACCCGGTACTTAAACGGTATGATTGGAAGGCATGTTTGCATCGCCCCGATGTGAATAAAAAGGCCCGAACCCTTGGAGTGTGTCCTGTGGATAACACCGACAAAATATCGCTAGGAGGCGTGCTCACGCGCGAGCAGTTTTTGCTGCCCGAGATGCGCATCGTCGCCGCGCTGCGCCTGGACGGCGTGAGCGACGACGACATCATCGCGCACGTTAAGCACGACAACCTGTTTCAGTATCCCACCGAGCGCATGCTGGCCGACCGCGCCCGCGTGTGCCTGCGCCGCTTTGATGCCGTAGCACTCGACGAGGCGCAGTGCGCCTCCCGCGGCATCGACAAGGACGCCGCCGACCAGGCGGTCACGCGCATCATGGACCTCATCGCCAACGGCATGCCCGACCAGGCGGCCCAGGCCAACCTGTTTGTCATGATGTGCCGCTACACCATGGTGCGCGAGCTCATCCAGGTGGAGATCGGCGAGCGCATGGCTAACTTCGACTACACCTTTACCGACGTTGACCTCAATGCATTTGTCACCCGTTTTCAGGTTGAGCATGCCGAGGCCGTCAAATGGTCGGACGCCACATTGGGTCGTATAAAAAGCACCCTGCGCCAGATCTTGCGCAGCGCCGGTTTTAAGGCCTCGCAGCGCACCGATACGCTCCAGCCCCTGCTGCTCGACCCCGACGTGGAGCAGACCATCCGCGACCTGGGTGACATGGACGCCCTCGCCGCACTCACCGGGCAGGTGATGTAGCCCATGGCAATAAACCAGCCGCACATTCGCCCGCGCAACCGCGCCGAGCGCATCCACGAGGACTTTGACCATCGTCGCGAGGCCCTGCGCGAGCGCCTGCAAGACCAGGACTTCTTGGCCAACAAGGGCATCGGCAACGAGATCGGCTTCTACACGTTTTGCTACGACCCCTCGTTGGAGTTTGAGTGCCGCGCCTACGTGGACGAGCTCATGACGGACGCCCAGGCCGGCAAGCTCCCGTGCAATCTGCAGGTCTTTAACCTGTACGACGTGATGCTCGCCATTTGCGAGCAGCGCCGCATCCTTCGTGCGATTCCCCGCCGCGAGGCAAAGATCGGCTCGGAGGCACAGATCAAGGAGCTGCAAAAACCTTGCAGTTCCAAGAGCTTTGCGCTGTACCTGCTCCAGCACACCCAGCCGCACCAGCCCGGCGACGTGATCTTGCTCACGGGCGTGGGCGAGGTCTTTCCGCTGCTGCGTGTGCACAACCTGCTCAACGACATGCTTGCCGATTTTGGCACCGTGCCCGTTGTCGTCATGTACCCTGGCAGCTTTGACGGCCGCCAGCTCAAGTTGTTCAACAAAGAGAACGCCAGCAACTATTACCGCGCGTTCGACATTTCTTAGGAGCGACAGATGATCATACAAGACCTGTTTTCCAAGGACATCAACCGTTCCATCAACGGCGTCGTTAAGGTGCAAGACGCCAGCGACGATTCGGTGCGCCAGGAACTCGACGAGTACGTGGTGACGCGCGAACTGCAGGGCCACTTTGCGCACTTCTTCGAGGCGTACGACCGCGCCCTCGACGTTCCCACTGACAACATGGGCGTGTGGATCAGCGGCTTCTTTGGCTCCGGTAAATCGCACTTCCTCAAGATGCTCTCGTATCTGCTACAAAACGACGTCATCGCCGGCAAGCCCGCCGTCGATTACTTTAAGGGCAAGATTTCCGACCCCATGGTGGACGCCAAGGTCCGTCGCTGCTGCGAGGTTCCCACCGAGGCGATTCTGTTTAAC
>CAKUCJ010000016.1 GCA_934643435.1 uncultured Collinsella sp. | reverse complement strand
GCCCTGCAAACCACGCAGCGGCTCTACGAGTTCATGGATCCGCGCGTGTCCAAGACGCGCGGCCTTGTGCGCGTGGCGGAGCTCAACGACATGGAGCTTACGAACATCTGCGTGTTTGGTGATGCCGATAACGACACCTGCATGGTGGCCGACGCTGGCGTGGGCGTGGCCATGGCAAACGGCAGCGACGCCACCCGCACCGCCGCCGACTTTGTGACCGCGAGCAACGACGAAGACGGCATCGCGATCTTTATCGAGGAACATCTGCTGTAGCGCTGGGGGAGAACCACCGCAAAAGGGGACAGGCTCTTTTGCGGTGACCTCAGGCGATTTGGGCGAATTGATGCTTAAAATCTGCGCGCAAATTCAAATTTGGTTGCCTGAACATCACGCTTCTGGCTACCGATGGGTAAAAGATATTCTCATCAGTTTGGTAGGATATTCTTCCCGGTTAATGACCTACCGCTCACGGTCGATTTTCGACCGTTCACAGGATGTTTGCTCTTGAGCAAAATGTTGTGCAGATAAGTAAAATGCTATTAAAAAACTGATAACTAACTTAATTACCAGTAGAAACAGACAATTTATAGCGAATAAACGAAGGCAAATCTGAACAATTGTCAAGAGAATTGAGAACTCGCTACAAAACTATCGGTTTTTGTTGCACAGATGTTTAAACAATAATTACAATAGCATTATTAAGCGAGCGCAATTACAGATTGCGCAGATACGTTTGATGGTGAAAGAGCAAGATCGCGGTCTCTTGGGGAGGAGACATCGATGAAAGCAAATTCAGACAAATCTAAGCAGAGTAATAAAGCGACGCGCCGTGTACTGGCAGGCGTTTTGTGCGGAGCCTCCGTGTTGAGCCTGGTACTGTCGCTCGTCATGCCTCCGATTTCGCAGGCCATTGCCAACGATGCCCAGGCAGCTTTTACCGAGGGAACTGTGACGGGGGATTCCTCAAGTGAGTCTACTGGTGTAGAAAACACCAACAACGGGGACGCCGAAAACCAGATTAGCGACGACGGTGAGGGTGGCGAGACCGGCGACGCTGTCGCGGCGGCCCCGTCGTCTGATGACACGGGAGCAAAAAGTGCTGAGCAGCCTGCGGATGATGGCGCCAATGATGAGAATGATGTCGTGCCGACCGCTGAGGACGACTTTACCGAGCTAAATCAAAACAACATCCATAATCAATTCGGAGAAGACGGAACGCCTGGTAGCTACCGTCTCACTGAGAATCTTGAGTACGCGGGCACTATTACGCTCAACCATGGCGAAACCGTAATTGACCTTAACGGCCACAAGATTACACATACAAGTGATAATCGATCCCTGTTCAATATCACCGGCAGTGCAACGTTAACCGTCATGGACAGTCAGCAAGCTCCAGTGGACAATCCGATCGCCAGCGACTTTGAATGCTCTGACAGCGCACTCAGCAAAAATGCCAACCTTGCCTCTGTGGTTTACGATGAGACTTCTAAAATTCCGGACAAGCTCATTTATTACGTAACTGGATCGTCTGTTAATGAAGACGGTATCAGCACTACTGAGGCTCTTTATAGACACGAAGTGACTATCGGTGGTGCCATCGTGGCGTGCAACAGCAGCAACAGAGTGAGTCTCATCAATCTCAATGGTGAGGGCTGTACGTTTAACCTTCAGAGTGGCGTGCTTACTCAAGAGAAAAATCGCAACGTTGGTCACCTTATCCATGCCGAGAATCGCTCTATCGTCAACGTGAGTGGCGGATACGTTTGTGGTGCTTCTGTGGGCAACAGTGGTTGTGGTGCTGGAATTCATGTCATTAGCTCAACCCTGGAGATCTCTGGCGGCGTAATCGCTGGTAACTATGCCCCCAGTGGCGGCGGCGTTTATGCCAAGGATTCTACGGTAGAAATGACTGACGGTATTATCTCCGGTAACGGTACAAATGATTATCAAAGCGGTTATGGCGCGGGAATTTGTGCTGAGAACTCTAGTGTGACCATTACGAAAGGTTACATTACCAACAATAATTATCAGTTCTACAAGGATTGGGTAGACTCCACGAAGCATCTCGGCAACGGTTGTCACGGTGGTGGCGGCATTGCTGCTTGGAATGGCGGCATTCTCACAATTGCAGGCGGTTACATCACGGGCAACTACTCTGCCGAGGCTGGCGGCGGCGTTTATGCTGGCGCTTGGAATAGTGCTCTTTCCGGGTTTACGTTTTCTGGTGGAATCATCGCCAGCAATGTGGCGCAAAACTCAGAGGGTGGCGGCATCCGTATCGCTGCGCCTACAGTTGGCGATTTTAATGTGAGCGACAAGAAAGCCTACATCACTAACAATACGACCAATACCACCAACGACTGGGGCGGCGGTGGCGTATTCGTCCAGGGCAGCAGCGACAACAACGTTCAGCCGGCAAGCCTCGGGATATATAACGCGCTGATTACCAACAATCATGCCAATGGCTTTGGCGGCGGGTTTGCCGCTTGCCCGACTGGTAAGACTGCCATTACCGATACCAATGGCATCGCGATTTTCGGTAATTTTGACGGTAAACCTGACGGTAGGGGTTATAACCGATCGGGCGGCAGTAATGGGAAGAGCGAGGACTGGGATTTCAATAAGGAGGATGATAAGGGCGGCGAAATAACTGAAGACTTTAAAATAGCCGGTCACCAGGATCTTTTTCTTATTCGCGATAGTGCTAACGCTGAATCGCTGCCGTATATCGCTGCCGTAACGGGACAGATGCTTGGTGGCGGAGCTGCTAACTGGTCGGGCACGATCGACAAAACACCAACGTCTATCGGCAAGTACGAGGGCGCCCAAGCTAAGTACATGATTGGCCTTAAATCTGAGCCGATTCAGGAAGATATGGATGCTGCTACCGCGGCTGCGTCCCTCTTCATCACGGGCAACCGCTCCAACATCCACGGAGGCGGAATCATGACCAACGGCAACGTAATCGCTGGCTCCACCACGCAGGTGAGCGTGTACCCCAAGATGAAGCTCACGGGCAGCAAGGCGCTGGTGGGCCGTAATCTCAAGAAGGGCGAGTTCGAGTTCGAACTGCTCAAGCAAGGTTCGAACCTGCAGGCCCCCTCGTTTAACGACAAAGGTGCACTGCAGCCCAACGGTTGCCGGGTGGTCGATACGGCTCAAAATGAAACAAATGGCAGCTTTACCTTCGACCTGGGCGAGGTTTATGCCGATACCAATCCTGTCTACTATCTGGTGGAGAAGCCGGGTGCCGAAAAAGACATTACCTATAGCAAGACCATCTACAAGATTGAGCCTACGGTCACGGAGGACACGAGCAAGTCGCATGACGTACTCGACATTCACTACACCTATTACAAAGTTGATAGCGTAAAGATCACGAAGACAGAAAATGGCAAAGCTTCGGTGTCTACGGTGAACGGAACTTCCAACAACGACGTTGTTTCGATTCAGCTGACGAACGATACTACCTTCACTAACGAATACACTCAGTACACCTCCAGCGGCTCTTGGACTCCCAAGGCGACTAAGGTCGTTAAGGGTGGCGAGATGAAGGAGTTCACGCTTAAGTTTGCGGATAACGAGAACTTTACGGGCGACAGCGTCAAGACCGTCTCGACCTCTGCCGGTGGCGGCAATCCTCAGACCAAGGACTTCCCCACGATTACTTACACGCTTGACAGCTTGAAGAAGAATGATACTGATGTTCCGGGCCGTGGCGCTTCCAAGACCTTCACGTACTATATGTGCGAGAAGGACGATAGCTCGATTTTCTCGCATTACAAGTTCGATAATTCGGTCTATAAGTTCACGGTTGTTGCAACGGACGATGCCAATGGGAACATCGGCTGTAAGGTGACCTATAGGAAGGGGACCGTTGGCTCCGACGGTAAATGGGCAAACGACGATACCGCTGACCACGACCTCACTGAGTCCACCCCCACCTTCGCCAACACCTACTCCACCTCTTTGCCCCTTTCTGGTATGTCGGGCGTCACTCTGACGTACCTTGCCGGCGCGGCGGTGCTTTGCGCTGCTGCGGCCTGGATGCACATTCGTCGCAAGGCGAATGCGAAGGGGGGTGAGCGTCGTGAATAAGAATGTTAGCTCCTTCCCGATCTTGTTTGCGCTGCTTGCCCTCTTGATCGGCACCTGCGCGGTTGTGTTCCCCGCTTCCGCGCAGGCCGCGCCGACCTCGACCGGTTCCATCACGGTGAGCGGCACCGTGGCGAGCAGCTACGACGCCTACCAGATCTTTAGCGCCAATGTCGTCGACGGCGACAGCGACGCCAAGATCGCCACCGACCTCGCCTGGGCAAACGGCGCCGCGCGCGACGCCGTCCTGCCTGTGCTGCACAGCGCCGGCATGCCCAAGTCGCAGACCACCGCGCAGGAAGCTGCCGAGTGGCTCAACGACGATTCCCACCTTACGAGCGCGCTGAGCGCACAGCTCGCTCGTTCCCTCCAGAGCTCCGGCGCCGTGTCCGTGCCCCTTAACGCGGGCGTGGCGGCCGAGTTGCCCTGCGGCTACTGGCTCATCGTCGCCGACGACGACGCCATCGCACAGAACGAGGCCGGCACCGCGCCGATCATGGCCCTGGTCGGCGGCAGCGCCGTCACCGTCAAGCCCAAGGCCGCGACGCCCAAGGTGGCCAAGCACGTGCTGGAGGACAGCACCGCCGCATGGCAGAAGGCCGCCGACGCCACGGTCGGCGACGACCTGTACTGGCGCCTCTCGGCCACGGTCCCGGTGGGGCTTTCCGCCTACGACACCTACGCGGTGCAGTTCGTCGACGCCATGAGCGCCGGTCTTGACCCCTCCAAGGTCGCAGCGAGCATGCACGTGTACGTGGCGGCGGGCGCGGACGGCAACTTCGACGCCGTCTCGACCGGCAAGGACGGCCGCGCCGGCACCGAGCCCGCGCAGGGCTGGACCGACATCACGGCCCAGTGCTCCATCAAGGTGGCCGCGGACGGAACCTTCACCGTGCGCACCGGCGACCTCATCGCCGCACTCGGCGGGGCCGATGCCTTCAACACGGGCGCCCGCGTGGTCGCCGTGTACAACGCGCCGCTCAACAGCGGCTGCAATCACGGCATCGCCAAGGGCAACCCCAACGAGGTCTACCTGCGCTACCCGCGCTCTCCCTTTGCCGACCAGTCCGGCGACGCCGGCTTCACCCACACGCCGAGCGATGACGCGACGGCCTACACCTGGGATCTCGAGCTCACCAAGCGCGGCAGCGACGGCGACAAGCCGCTGCCCGGGGCGGTCCTGAGCATCACCGACGACCGCGGTCGCACGCTCGCGGCCGATGGCACGTGGGATGCGGAGGGCAAGGCTACCGTCACCACGGGCGAGGACGGCCGCGTGACCGTCTCGGGCGTGGACTCGGGCAAGCTGGAGGTCCGCGAGCTCAAGGCGCCCAAGGGCTACACCGCCTTTGAGGGTACGCGCTCCGTGACGGTCAAGGCCGAGGGCCTGGACGTCGACCAGGTGGCCGCCGCCAAGCCCAAGCTCACCATCACGGCAGAGTCGCCCCTGCGCGCCGACAACGCGGACGGGTCGACGGGCAGCCTGGAGGCGTCGCTCATCAACACGCCCACCGGCACGTCCCCTAGCACTATCACCGGAGGCTTTATGCCCTCGACAGGCGATATGGCAATGTACGCCGCGGCCGCCGCAGCGGCCGCCGGAGCCGCACTCCTCATGGTCGCGCTCCTGATCAAGCGGGGAGGTGGCAGCCATACAGAGTAGCCAATGGCCCCACAGAGAGCGGGGCGAGACATAACCAAGCAAATGCTTAGACACAGACAGATGGTTTTAGATCAAATGGATTTCAAGCAGAAAACAGAGGAAAAGAAGATGAGCATGAGCAAGAACATCGCCCGCCTGGCAGTGACGGCAGGCCTCACTGCGGCGCTGAGCTTCGGCGGAGTTATGGCCCCGGTGACCATGGCGTTTGCTGAGGGCGACAACACCATCACCATCACACAGAACGCAACCAACGGAAACACCAGGTTCAAGGCGTACCAGATCTTTAAGGCCGACGTCGTGGACAAGGACGGCAAAAAGGTCGTTTCCAACGTCGAATGGGCGAGCCCTGAAGCGAAGACTGCCGTTCTCGGTGTCCTTACGGCTGAAAACGCGCCGGGCATCACCAATGCGTCGACTCCGCAGGGTGTCGCCGATTACCTTTCTGAAACACTCACGGGCACCTCTACGTCCACGGTCGTGAAGAAGGATGATCTTCTCAATAAGATTGCCCTGGCCGTCGAAAAGAGCGTGCTTGCGGACGGCAATGCTTTTGCTGCGGGCACTCCCTTTACCGCCACGCACAAGGGCTATTTCCTGTTTATGACCGATGCTGACTCGCTTAAGGCTAGCGAGAAGCAGACCGGTACCTCGCCGATTTTCGCCGTCGTGGGCGGCGAAGCCGTGACTGTAACTGAGAAGACCAGCATTCCCACTGTCGACAAGAAGGTTCTTGCCGCGACTTCTGCTGATCCCACGCAGCTGACAACTGGTTGGGCTGGCGTTGCCAACTCTCAAATCGGACAGGAAGTGACCTACAAGCTTACCGGTAAGGTTGCGGATAACTACGCCACCTATGACTCCTATGCATACAAGTTCACGGATACTCTTTCGAATGGCCTCGACTACGTGGGTGGTTCGCTTAAAGTCTATGCAGTGAACAACGGTGTTTATACTCTCATCAATAGCGGCTATGACCTGACTACTCCAACTGAGGACAACCGTGTTTTGACTGTCAACTTTGCCGTTGACAAGGCCACGGGCAAAAAGGGTCTCAAGGATATCGACTCCGTAAATGCCGACACGGAGATTGTTGTCTTCTATAAGGCGAAGCTCAACAAGAATGCCGTTACGGGTAACGGCACTGAGGGGAAAAAGGGAAACTATAACGCTGTTAAGCTCGAGTACTCCAACAACCCCTATACCGAAGGAACAGGAACGTCTGTCGAAGGTGGCGCTGGAGACTTCACCTTTAAGCTCAACCTCAACAAGGTTGATCAGGGCACTGAGAAGGGCCTTGGGGGCGCCGTATTCACCATCCAGTCCGATGATGCAAACACGATGGGTCAGTACGTTGCCTCGGAGGACTGTGAGGCTGAAAACGTTGTTGCTGGTCAACTCGTGACCGTCGAGGGTACCGACCTTCCCGAGTACGTGAAGTTCACGTCCGACGCCGAGGGTAAGATTGCTGCCAGTGGTCTCGATGCCGGCTCCTACAAGGTGACCGAGGTCCAGACTCCCGGCGACAGCTATACTGCTGCCCAGCCCTTCACTTTCACCATCACTCCGACGTACGACAGCAACGGTACGAAGATTGAATCGCTTAAGGCCGAGTTTGAGCAAACTCGTTCGGACATCGCCTTTGGTGAGCTTAATAACACTCCCGGCGACAATGAACTGACCGGTAAGGACGACACCGGCACCAACCCCACTACCGGCGAAGTCACCATCAACGTCGGTAACACCAAGTCCGTTGGCCTCCCGCTCACCGGTCTTAACGGCGTGACCTTCACTTGGATCGCTGGTGGCGCGGTGCTGTGCATCGGCGTGGCGCACCTCATCCGCAGCCGTAAGCAGGCTGAGGAGTCCGAGCAGGAGTAACGCTCACTCACCCATCCCTTTGGCAGGTGGGATGTGATGGCCATGAGACTTGCGGACACTTTTCTCGTCCATCGACGCTCTTGCTTTGCCATTCTCTTTTCGGGGCAGACTCCGCACTGGAGTTTGCCCCGTTCTTTTTGGACAACGCAGGCAGCCTCCACCGTCCGATGCGGACTCATTCGTCATCGCGTTTCTTGACTCGTATGAGGTTCGGTTTAAGGTCCGTAGGCGCTCGCGCGGTGCGGACGGTAGAAGGCATTTGCGCCGCAACAAGCGCAAATAAGAATGCCCGGGGGTCGGATCCCGGGCATTTAACAAAACCAGAAAACTAGGCCGCCCGCGCTCACGTTCATTTACGCGGGATGCGTCGTTTCCTGTAGCTATTGTATCCCGAATCGCTCCGCCGATTCGGGATATTTTGAAAACTCAAATACGGGCCTATGCTCGGCGTGAGAGCCTGTTAATCGGCTATTATTTGTTTAGACAACCTGAGCTGTAGAGGAGTGACCGGTGATGGTGCGGGGTGCCAAACACATGAAGAGCGATAACGCCGCGGACAACGGTGACTCAAGCCCCCAGCCCAAGCCTCAACCAAAGCCCAAACGTCGTCGCAAGCGACTGCCGCGTTGGGCCGACCGGCTCATCACCATCGTCATCATCCTTATTGGCGTGGGCCTCATGACCTGGCCGTGGATCTTGGACCGGCTCGAGGCCTCGGGTGTGTTCAACCAAATCAGCACCGTGTCCAGCACCGTGGACGCGCTTTCGGAAGAGGAGCGCGAGCGCATCCTGCTGCAGGCGCGCTCCTATAACGAACAGCTGGCGGGCGAGGCGACCGAGCTTCCCGCCGACCAGATCGAGCCCTATGCTCAGCAGCTTATCTTTGACCGCGACCCCATGATGAGCTGGGTCGAGATCCCCTCCATCGACGTGAGCATGCCCATCTACCACGGCACGAGCGAGGAAGTCCTTATGGCGGGCGTTGGCCACCTGGAGGGCACGAGCCTGCCGGTGGGCGGCAACTCGACGCATTGCGTGCTCACCGCGCACTCGGGCATGCGCAACCTGAGCATGTTCGACGATATCCACTCGCTGGAGCCCGGCGACCTGGTGCTGCTGCACACCATGAACAAGACGCTTGCCTACAAGATGGTGGACTCCGAGGTCGTGCTGCCCGAGGAGATGGTGTCGCTGACCATCGAGCCCGGCGCCGACAAGGTGACGCTCGTCACCTGCACGCCCTATGGCGTGAACGATCATCGTCTGCTGGTGCATTGCGTGCGCACCAAGTACAACAAGAAGGACGTCGACAAGCAAAAGTCGCTTGCCGGCCGCCACTGGGGCAAGCGCGAGTTCGCCGTGCTCATCGTGGTCATGGCCATCCTGCTGTTGCTGCTGGACATCGTCATCCACTCAATCCGAAAACGCCTCAAGGCCAAGGCCTCGGCATAGCCATCGTTCGGAACCACCACAATGGGGACAGGCACTTTTGTGGTGGCCCGAGGGCCTCCAAACCGTCCCAACATTCGGCGAAAATCGCGATTTTGGCGAAAAACGTCGAATGTTGGGACGGTTTTGGTTGCAGGCGGGACGGTTTTCGCCGCAGGTCCGCCGAACCGCGCCCTGCCGACCCGCCGTCCTCGTTACGTTTTCGCTGCATTTGGGTAAAGCGCCTGCTCCAAGCCGGCGTTGCCCTGTATACTAGAGCGGTTTAACTGTTATGCGGAAGGGAGCGCCTATGGCACTCAGCGAGAAAGACGTGCGCGGCATCGCCGAGTACGCAAAGATCGCACTGACCGATGACGAGCTCACCCAGATGACGTCCTACATGAACGACGCCGTCCAGATGCTCGAGCCCGTCTTGCAATATGATTTGCCCGACGTGGAACCCACGTTCCATCCCATCGGAAGCCTGTCCAACGTGATGGGCGACGACCTGCGCGAGCCCGAGCGCGATCTGCCGCTCGATGTTGCGCTGGAGAACGCCGGCAGCGCGCGCGACCGCTATTTCCGCGTGCCGTCCATTTTGGGAGAGGGGGAGAGCGAGTAATGGCACAGAGCTTCGATTCCCTTACCGCCGCCCAGATCGCCGCGGGCGTTGCCGCCGGCGACTTTACCGCTACCGAGGTGGCCCAGGCCTCCCTTGCCGCCATCGAGGCGCGCGAGGGCGGGGTCCAAGCATTCCTGCAGGTGGCGCCCGAGCTTGCGCTTGAGGCCGCCGCGCGCGTGGATGCCGACCGTGCCGCCGGAAAGCCGCTGCCCCCGCTCGCGGGCGTGCCGCTGGCCATCAAGGACAACATGAACCTTGTGGGCACGCGCACCACCTGCGCTTCCCGTATGCTCGAGAACTACCAGAGCGTCTACACCGCCACCTGCGTCCAGCGTATGCTCGATGCCGGCTGCCTGCCCATGGGCAAGGCCAACATGGACGAGTTTGCCTTTGGCAGCTCCACCGAGAGCTCGGCGTTCCACCGCACCAACAACCCTTGGGATACCGAGCGCGTGCCCGGCGGCTCCTCGGGCGGCTCCGCTGCCGCCGTTGCCGCGGGCGAGGTCGCGCTTTCGCTGGGTTCGGACACCGGCGGCTCCATCCGCCAGCCGGCGGCGCTCTGCGGCGTGGTGGGCCTTAAGCCCACGTATGGCGCCGTGAGCCGTTACGGCGTGGTGGCCTTTGGCTCGTCGCTCGACCAGGTTGGCCCCTTTGGCCGCACGGTCGAGGACGTCGCGCTGGCCATGAACGCGCTTACCGGCGCGGGCCACGATCCGTACGATTGCACCAGCCAGGACTGCGCCGTCGACTTTACCGAGCACCTCAACGACAGCATCGAGGGCAAGCGCGTGGGCATCATCCCCGCGTTTATGGAGGCCGAGGGCCTGACGCCCGAGGTCAAGGCCGCTGTTCAGCGCGCTGCCCAGGAGCTGCAGAACCAGGGCACCGAGCTGGTCGAGATCGACCTGCCGCATCTGGACGCCGCCATCGCCGCCTACTACGTCATCGGCCCGGCCGAGGCGTTCTCCAACCTTGCCCGCTTTGACGGCATTCGCTACGGCTACCAGGAGGAGGGCTGCGCCAACCTGTCCGACCAGAGCTCGCTCTCGCGCGCCCACGGCTTTGGTGCCGAGGCCAAGCGCCGTCAGATGCTCGGCGCCTACCTGCTGAGCTCGGGCGTGTACGACAAGTACTACTACGCCGCGCAGAAGGCCCGCACGCTCATCACGCAGGACTACGACGCCGCGTATGCCAAGGTGGACACGATCCTGATGCCCGCCTCGCCGCGCACGGCCTTTAAGTTTGGCGAGATCAGCGACCCCACGCAGATGTACCTGTCCGACCTGTACACCATTTCGCTCAACATTTGCGGCAACGGCGGCATCTCGGTGCCGCTGGGCCTGGGCGAGGACAGCAAGCTGCCCGTTTCTGCCCAGCTGGTGGGACCTGCGTTTAAGGACCGTCAGCTGCTCACGTTTGCCCGCGCTCTGGAGCGCGGCTTTGCCGATGCCGCCACGGGTGCGCCCGCGCTTTCCGTCGCGCCCGATTTTGCCGGGAAGGGAGGCGAGCTGTAATGAAGGAGCTTTCCGAGGTCCTGCAGGATTGGGAGGCCGTGATCGGCCTGGAGATCCATACCGAGCTCACCGCACTCGACACCAAGATGTTCTGCAACTGCAAGCTCAGTCACGATGACGAGCCCAACGCCAACGTGTGCCCGGTGTGCCTGGGCCTGCCCGGCGCCCTGCCGGTGCCCAACAAGCGCGCCATCGAGAGCATCGTCAAGGCCGGCCTCGCCACCAACTGCGAGATCCAGCGCCACTCGATGTTCTACCGCAAGCACTACTTCTATCCCGACATGGCCAAGAACTTCCAGACCACGCAGGGTCCGGTCGCCTTTGCCATGTACGGCCATCTGGACCTGGACGTGACCGGTCGCGGTGCTGCCGAGCGCCCCGACTGCGCGTTTGGCGAGGCCGAGGCTCAGAGCCTGGCGAGCGCCTCTGCCAACGCCGAGGGCCTGTCCACGTCCATGTCGTCGACCATGCGCGAGGGCAACCAGCGTGCCGGTCACCTGGCCAGCTACGACGCGTCCAACCTGCAGATGCCCGAGCGCCGCGAGGACGGCTCCTACACGGTGCCCATCCGCATCCTGCGCATCCATATGGAGGAGGACGCCGCCAAGATGGTGCACGTGGGCGGTGCCGAGGGCCGCATTACCGCCGCGGCCGAGTCGCTCGTCGACTACAACCGCTGTGGCACGCCGCTGATCGAGCTCGTTACCGAGCCCGACCTGCGCACGCCCGAGGAGGCTCGCCTGTTTATGGAGAAGCTCCGTCGCATCTTTGTGACGCTGGGCATTTCCGACTGCTCCATGGAGAAGGGCTCCAT
>CAKUCJ010000015.1 GCA_934643435.1 uncultured Collinsella sp. | reverse complement strand
TGTGTGTTGGCTAGTATAACGCGGTTGTCTTGTTTGATACAAGGGTGGCGATGCTTGTTTTAGCTGTGGAGAATCGTTTCTGAATTAAGCCAATTGTGGAGACAGGGACCTTTGCCACCTTCTCTTCACCAGTATTTACCTGCAGTTTTATCCCATTGTTTTTCACGGGTGCCATTTATCAGATATCGGGCAAGCGTTTGGTCAGCTTCCGGTACTTACCCGCATGAACCTCGGGGGTAGCCTCGTCTCACGCGTCGCAACCTCCCCGTGCGGCGCACGAGGGATAAGGAGCAGCCATGTCCAACGCACCCACGCACTCTGTCCACAGCGCAATCACAGCAGGATCGCTGCTCCTAATCCTCTTTTTGCTTATAGGCTGCATGACACCGGGTGTCGCGCTCGCTGTCGACGGCTATGATTCACTCGGGTTCCGCACCATTAGTGATGAATGCGGACCCTTTGGAGTTGGCAAATACGAGGCACAGGATTCTTCCATCGCCTACTGCATGAATCAAGAGCGCTTTGGTCCCAGCACACCTGGCGGCCCCTGGCTCACCTACAATCAAGGCTGGGTGTGGCTCGAAGACGAGTTTGCGGCAATTATCTGTCATGGTTACCCCACCGCCACGTCCTTTGGCGGACATAACCTGTCCCCCGATCGCGCACGCGCCGCAACTCAGCTTGCCGTCTGGATGCTCAACGGTACCACCCACACCGACGGGTCTTTTTCATATACAACCGCCCAAGGCGTCGCGAAGAGCGGTAACTTTACCGGTGACAACGAGGTCGTTGCCGCCGCCCGTTGGCTCCACGACAGCGCCAAGTCGGGAAGCATCAAAGCCGCACCGCACCGGGCGCGGCGCTATCTAGGAACCGTGTCGGGCGGCAGTAAACGTCAGGACATGCTCTACGTGCTTCCGGCCATCTCCGTGTCCTTCCAAAAACAGTCTGCCAACGCTAATGTCACCAGCAAAAACGATACCTACAAGCTCGATGGGGCGAGGTTCGACATCTATGAAAGCGCTGGCGATAAGCGTGTCGGCAGCATCCAGATGGACGGCGACGGCCGCGCACAGGCGACACTTTTGCCCAACACGGCATATTATCTGGTCGAGACCAAAGCCCCGGCGGGTTATATCCTCCGAAGCGACCGCATCACCTTTTCCACCGGAAATAATGGTGGGCACGTCGTCATCGATGAGCAGCCCGGCACCATTACCCTGCGCATCGCAAAGGTCGATGCCGCGACGGGCGCCGGCCCTCAGGTCGGCACATCACTTGCCGGTGCTGAGTTCACCTGCGTCTCACAGTCAACCCCCGGTTGGACACACACCCTCACGACGGACGAGGACGGCCGGGCGACGCTCACCGACATCCCTCTGGGCACCTTTACCATCTATGAGTCGAAAGCGCCCGAGGGCTATCTGCCCTCCGATGAAACCTGGAGCTACACCGTCGGCGCCGACCAGCTCGGAGATATGGGCGTCGTCGAAATCGAGATCCGCATTCCCGACATCCCTATCGCTTTTGACCTTGAGATTTCAAAGTTCAAGGACTACGGCAATAGCGATGAGTCTGGCATAGAGCAGCCAGCGGACGGCGTGGTCTTTGAGGTCGTCAGTAACAGCTCGCAGCAAGTTGTCGGAACGCTGACCAGCAATATTTACGGCTTCGCATCAACCAAAGATCTGACCAAAGCGTGGTTTGGCGTAGGCGAACGCCCCGATGGCGTCCACGGAACCATACCGTATGACCGTGCCGGCTACACCGTTCGAGAGGTTGCCAACACTGTTCCCGAGGGCTTTAAGCAGACGGGAGAATGGACCATCACGGCAGAACAGATCGCGGACGGTGCAGAACTTCAGTACATCGTTGATAATCACGCGCTGTCGACGCACCTTCAAATCGTAAAGCGCGACGCCCAGACCGGCTCCCCCGTGCCGCTCGCCGGGTTCACATTCCAGCTGCTCGACAGCAACCGTGAACCGATCTCGCAGACATGCTGGCATCCGACTCACCAGATCATGAATACTTTCACGACCGATGAGACCGGTGCCGTCACCTTACCCGAATCTCTGAACCCGGGCACCTATTACGTGCGAGAGGCTTTGGCCAAGGAACCCTACCTGCGCGGAGATGATTTAGAGATAACGATCCCTGTCGATATGAACCTGACACCCGTTGCGATCGCCTCGTTTTATGACGAGCCGGCAACCGGAACCATCGAGGTCGTTAAGAATGATGCCGTAGGCGGGCATGCCCTTTCCGGTGCTGTTTTTGACATCCGCGCCATCGGCGATATCATACGTCCCGATGGCAGCATTGTCGCCCTTGACGGCGAGACCGTCGCTACCATCACGACCGACGAGCAGGGGTTTGCATGCGCGGACCATCTTTCGATGGGGCGCGGAACCGTCACCTACGAAGTTGTCGAGGTGCAGGCACCTGAAGGATATCTACTCGACCAAAACGCTCATACCGTTGAGTTATCGTACGCCGACCAGGAAACGCCCGTAATCAAAGCGCACCTCGACGTTTCCGATGACTACACCAAAGTCGATATCTCCAAAGTCGACCTGACCGGCAAGCATGAAGTGGAAGGCGCCAAGCTCGCCATCTACGGCACCGACGGCGCGGAAATTGACGCTTGGACCTCCTTGGACAAGCCGCACCGCATCGAGCATCTTTCTCCTGGCACCTATACCTTGCGCGAACTGATCTCCCCGCGCACCTACGACCTTGCCGAGGAGATGACGTTTGAAATTAAAGCTACGGGAGAAGCACAGGCCGTGACCATGAAGGACGCGCCCATCAAAATCAAGGGGAGCGTCGACAAGCGTCAGGAGATCGCCCAGCCCACCGGAAAGGAATTTGTGGCAAACGGCGACGGTAAAAATAAAGCTGAGGCACAGACTAACACGCAGGGCGCCTTCTCCTACACCATCGATGCCAGAAATGAGTCAAATACCTGGGTCGATGAGTTTACCGTCACCGATGACCTTGAATGTGCCAAGGATGGTGCGGCAAAACTCATCGCCATCGAAACCCCCGTCGCAACCGGTGACCTCAATGGCCTTTGTAATGTGTGGTATCGAACGACTCCGGCGGGGACGGTGGACACAAGCGAGGAAGCCAACGCGACACTTGGCGGCGGGCACGAAAACCCCTGGCTCGAAACGGATGAAGTCAAGAGTCTGCTAGGCGAGGACCGGCGCATGGTCGATTACGACGGCTGGCACCTTTGGAAAGCCGACATCCCGACGACGGAGTCGGTCACCCTCGAAGCGAAAGAACTCAATCTTTTGAGCGACGCCACCATCACGGGCATTCGTTTTGAGTACGGTGCCGTATCGGCCGACTTCACAACAAGAGATACTGTTGAATCTTGGACCCGCGAGGGCCTCAAAGATGAGCACGACGATCTTGATGACGCGAGTGCCACCCTTGCTTCGGATATTCACGGTGCCGTAATCCATATGCAAGCCACATCATCCTATACGCCTCAGACCGCGCTAACCAATAGTGCTCATGTCGACCTCTGTCGCAATGGCGGTGGCAATGACCTTGAATCGCATGACGATGATTACGTCATCCAGCGATGCGCCATGCCGCAAGATTTACCAGCAACGGGCTCTATCCCCATCGCCGCCTGCCTCACGGCCTTCGTGACAACCGGCGCCGCCGCCATCTGGTTTGCCCGCCTAAAGCTGGCATCGAAACGTCGCTAGCTCAATAAAAAGAGGCGAGCCAGTCTCCCGGCTCGCCTCTTTTTTCATATGTAGCGCAGTAGCTATTCCGCGGATGCAGACCCACCGTCGATGAGTGCCTGATCGGACTCGGAGATGCCGTCGGCACCCAAACTCTGCTCGTGTTCCACCTCTTCGTTGATTGTGGATTCAGGCGTCGAGCCTTTGACTCCCACGACATAGGCGGCCCCAAAACCAAGAGCAATGGCGATCAGGGCCAAGATGAGATAGACGGGCCAATGGCGCTTGATATACGAAAACACGCTGACTCCTTAGAGATCAACCTACGAACGACGAATGACCTCGGTCACGACCTCGGACACCGTAGCGATGTTTGTCGGATTGACGTTGTGCGGCAGATCGTCCTCGGTGTAAGCGCAAGCCAGACGCGGGCCGTCAACACCGGCAATGGTGAGGGCGCGGCGGCTCGCTTCGAGCGCGGCGTAGGCGTCGGTCTTGGCATACGACATCTCAAATGCGCCGCAATCGACATGGAACGACTTGCATACCTTGTTGACCAAGTTCATGATGCGCCGGTCGCCCTTGAGCAACTGCTGTTCGCCCTCGACCGTCACGACCGAAAGCCTGCCGGCGCCAACGGACTCGAGATTGATGAAGAACACGCCGCGAAGCTTGTCGCGATGCGCGGCCAGGAATGCCTTCATACCGGCACCATCGCAGTCCGAAGCGCCTGTAGCCACGAACCAGATGTCATGACCGAGCAGCTCGTCGTCACCCATAGAGGCAACGGCTGCGAGCATATCCTCGGAGGAAGCGCCGTCGGAGGACGTGGCACCACCCTTCCAGCCGTCGTCGTCATCCTCGAAGTTGTCCCACGAGCCGATGCCGCGACCAGACTTCTTGGCATCGTAGTCGTCCTCGACACCAAGCCAATCACTCATACTGTCCTGCTCGTTTTTCTTTTTGCGGCCGAACAGGCCACCCAAGCCGCGCTTCTGAGGCTTAGAGGTCGCGGCGGCAGGAGCCGAGATGGTCTCAAGCGGCTGGACATCCGACGCGGACGCCATGGGAGGAACGACCGGAGCCGATGTGGGCTCGAGACCCTGTGCCGTCGCAAAGGGATCATTGACCTGAGCCGAAGGATCGGGAAGATCGAACAGCGACGTGCGGGAGGCCACGTTTGCCTGCTGCATCGAAGGAAGCGAGGGGTCGGGGACCGACGCCAGCGGAGACGCAGAGGGCATGGGGGCCGGCGCGGACGCCGGGTCGGGAATATTCATTTGCGGGCGCGGCGACGTCTGAGACGAAATCTGCGCCATCAGGGAGTCGACCGTCTCGGTTTGTGTAGGGGTGGAAGCAGCGACCGTAGCACCGGGATCGCTCGGAGCGGGCATGGTAAAGATCTGCGTCGAGTAGGGCCTCGACTCATCCTTCTGGGGAGCTTCGGCGGCCGCGGGCTCCACTTCTTGTTCAACGACGGGAGGCAGATCGGCCTCGACCTGCTCCTCGGCCGCATCGAGCGCGTTGGAATCAACTTCGACGACATCCGCAACCACGGTATCGCCCGCGGCACTCTCGTCCTCGGCAGACGCGGAAAGGGGCTCGGCAATCGCGGTGCCCTGCTTCTCGAACGTCATCGTGGCATCGAACGACACCGTGCTATCGATCGGTTGCTGGGCCTCGAAGGAAGTCGTTCCCTCAGCTATATCTGCAGACGCAGGCTGCGGCGCCTCAAAAGACGTCGTGGCGTCTGCAACGTCGGCAGTCGGCGCCGGTTCGCTTTCATTCTGCTCGAACTCCTGCGCCGCGCGCTCGCGCTCTGCCTCGGCAGCCTGTTGCTGGGCGATAGCCTCCTGCTCGGCCGCCTCGCGAGCGGCAGCACGCTTTTCTTCAAAGTCGTCAACGAACTTCTTGCCCTTTGCAAGCGCACCCTTAAAGAAGCTGGAAGCACTCGCGCCGATCGAAGAGAACGCGGACGCAATGTCGGCATGAGGCGTCGTCGCGGGAAGCTCGGCCGAAAAATCGGTGTCGCTCTCATAGGACACGCGCTGCGGATACTCATCGTAATCTTCGTCAGCACCGTCGGCCTCAGCCTGAACGGGGGCAGAGGTTGCCAGAATATCCAGCCCGGCAGCAGGATCAGCTTCGTTGGCGACCTCGGGCTCTGCCTCAACGGGAGAAGCGGCGACCGGCTCCGCGGGCACCGCGGGCGATGCGGGAGCGGTCGCAGCAGGGGCGGGCTCAAACGACGGCTCCTCGCCCTCCTCGTAATCGAGCGTGCAAGACTCGGGGAGCATGCCGAGGGCGCGGATAGCATCCGAACCAAAGCGGATGTTGCCGGCAGCATTGCGATAGAGCTTGGGCTCGGGCTCGACGGCCTCAAGCGCAGCGGGCTCATCCGCCACGGGCTCCTCGGACAGAGCATCTTGGCCCTGGACCTCGGGGGCAATGACGCCAATCAGAGTCTCGTCTGCGGAGGCACCCTCAAAACCATCGATCTGCCCATCAAAGGCCTCGTCCTGCGTGGACTCAGCCTCGGGAGCGGCCGGCTGGCCAAACTCGTCCTCGGTATAGGCAGGCTCTTCGTACTCGATGGTATTGCCGTAATCGTTTTGCTGCTGAGCCGCGGCATACTCGGCCGCCGCGCGCGCCATCTCCTCGGCGCGACGCTTCTGCTCGCCAAAATACGTGTCAAACGGAATATCGTCAGGGAACTCATTCTCGCCCTGATAGGGGGCGACGTTATCCATGACACCCAGCATGGCGGCAACGGACGACTTGTTGCAAACCGAACCAGATGTATAGGGAAGGATAAAGCGGTTGGAAATGATATTGGCAGCGTTCGCGAGCGCCACGAGAGAGGCGAGAATCGCAACGATCCACAGCAGGACCTTCAACACACCGGGAAGCGGCAAGATGCGAAGGATAGCAATTGCCGCGGGAGCAACCGTGGCGATCGGGAGCAGCTTAGCGACCAGTGCGCGATACGGCGCATAGGGCTCGCGGGCGAGCAGCTCGGCGCGCGGGGAGTCGTAATGCGCCACGACGACGACCGGGCGATTGCGCGGAGACGCAAGCGGGCCCGACGCCTTGTGGTAGGCGATGACGTTTTGGCTCACACCCGTCTTGCCCAGGCGCGAGATCACGGGGCGACCGGTTCGCTCAAGCACATAGAGCACGGCTCCAATGATGGCCAGCAGGGTACCGACTAAACCGATACCGCCGCCAATACCCATAAGCAAAGCACCGGCAAATGCCAAGATACCCGTGACCGCGAACGCCAGCCTACTGGGTGCAGGGGCATTAAACTCCTGCACCTCGGGATCAAAGCCGTGGTTGCGGAAGATCTGAGCGATATCCTCGGCAGCCAAGCGCTCCTCTTCGCTGCACGCCGGCGTGATACCGGTGTTCTGCAGCAGGTGGTTAATATAGTTCTGGGTGTTCGCCATGTGCGCTCCACATCCATAATCCGACAAATAGGCCCAATGCATGCACATTAGAACCGTATATAGTCGAAAGTATACCCCGAGCGGGCGCAAACGACCGAATTCTGGGCATCTTAACGCCCCGAGCGGACAAGGATATAGTCTAATCTCCATATCGGACTAAAATCATGGCATCAAACACCTTCCCATGCGAGGATCCTATGACGGCAAGCGATACAACCGCAACGAATAAAAAGGGGTCGCCGGAGCCCGGTTTCGACAAGACCGCGCAGCGCATCCTCAATCTGTTCTTTGTTCTCAACAGCTCTCCCGAGCCATTGACCACGGAGCAAATTGTCCTGGATTCTGATCTTGGTTACGGTTCGGGCAATATCGACTCAGATAAGCGCAAATTTCGCCGTGATCGCGAAAAGCTTCTCGAGCGTGGGATCACAATCAAGGAAGTCCGCGCCGCAGGCGCCCAGGAAACCGAGGAAAGCGCGTGGGCCATCGACCGCGAGCACACGTTTGCGGCAGGCGGCCTCATCACCGCGGACGACGCGGACATCTTGCTTGACGCTATCGACCAGACCCTTGCGACCGGGTCCTCCGCCTTTGCCACACCGCTTGCAGACATACGTTCCAAAATCGCCTACCTCGCCGGCACGTCGACCACAGGGGAGCCTCCCGCCCATCGCTCGCCCACCGTCGATGCGGTGTGGACCGCCTTTGCCGAGCGTTGCGCACTACGTTTTTTGTACCAAAACAGCCGCGGTGAACAAAAGGAGCGCACGGTCTGCGTCTACGGTATGTTCGAGCGCGAGGGCACGGCGTATTTCTGCGGGCTCGACAACGCCACCGATGAAATCAGGACGTTTCGCTGTGACCGCATCGTCCGCGCATGGCGCCCTTCGAAGGCCTACTCCATCCCCGCTGACTTCAACCTGAACGATCGCCTGTTCTTTTCATTTGATTTTGCCGACCGGGACCCCGTTGCGGCAACGTTTTCGTTCGCGCCGCAAGCTCAGACCGATATGGTCAGCGGCCTTACGCGCGGTCGAGGGGAGCTCGCGCACACCGAAGAAGGCTGGACCTGGACCATCGGTGTGCGTGACCTTGATGCCGCGGCCTCGTTTTGCATGGAGCACGCTATGGACGGCATGAGGCCCGTGGCCCCCAAGGAACTCAAGCAGGCGTGGAACCGCCTTATCGAAAGGACGGTGCATGAGCATGCCCGCGCGTAAACTCACCAGTGAGCAGAGGCTCTCGCGCGCCATTGACGTCATGGAGGCCCTCTACGCCTCCGGCGAGACTGGTATGACGCGGGATGATATCTGCAGCCGCTTTGATATCACCGGCGCCTCACTCAACGAAATTATTAATATCGTCTCGACGCTCGCCGACCGCGAGTCGGGCGCCCGCATCATCTGCGAATGTCATGACGACCGCATTATCCTGACGGGCGATGCGGGCCGCGTTCTGCCGCTGCGCCTGAGCGCCGCCGAAGGCGCCGTGCTCAATCACGAACTCGAATCGCTGGGGATTGAGTCCCAGGCGGCAGCGCGCATCAGGCACGCCCTTTTGCCCGAAGAACTCGGTTACAACCAACGCATCGTCGACACCGTAGTCCATGGATCGCATTGGCAACAGCTGAGCTGCGCCATTCGGGACGGCGTGCGCTGTCGCATTACCTATCGGTCGATGGATGATCAGCTGCCGCGCGAACGACTGATTGACCCCTTGCGCATCACGACGAACGGCGACCAGACATATCTGAACGCATGGGATGTCGAGATCGACGAGCAACGCTCCTACCGCATGGACAAGATCGAAGGTCTCGTCCTGACCGACGACTCCGTCGTACATCACGCATCGAATTCCGCATCCCTGCACGATTCCCTTGCCCAAGCCAAACAGAGCACAAAACTCCTCATGCCGCTCGATATGGCAGAGCGCCTAGACTGGGCCGGCATCATCTCGATTGATCCAACCGGGGCAGACATGGCGACAGTAACCGTGTGCTACGGCTCCGAGCGTTGGCTGTTCAGCCAGGTAATTGCAGCGGACGGGGCCATCCGCATATTGGATGATCCCGCCCTGTCAAAACGCCTATGCGATATGGCGAAGACCTTAGCTTGTCCGCTCTAACGGCGGCGCTCGTGCGCTTGGCGCCACAACTGCAGATAGTGACCGATCTGCGCCGATTCTATGTGCTGATAGGAACTCGTGGGCAGCGAAGTTAAAAACTTCTTGCCATAGCCCTTCGTCACCAGGCGCGGGTCGGCCAAGATGAGCACGCCGCAATCGGTCGACGAGCGAATGAGGCGGCCAGCGGCTTGTTTGACCTCGAGCACGGCCTCGGGCAGCGAATAGCGTGCCCAAGCGCGATCTTCGCGCAGATTGCGCTCGCACGAGAGCGGGTCCGTAGGGCTCGAGAACGGCAGCTTGGGGATAATGACGCAGCGCAGCGTCTCGCCGCTGGCATCAAACCCCTCCCAGAAGGCCTTGAGCGCAAACAGCGATGAGGTCGGCTCGTTGATAAAGCGATCGCGCAGACGACGGGGAGACGAGTTGCGCTGCTGGCAGTTAAGCTCCAGGCCTGCACGGGCCAATTTGGGCTCGACGCGGGCATACAAGTCCTCCATATCACGTCTGTTGGTGAACAGCGTGAGCACCGATCCGCCCATGGCAAGATGGGCATCGACCAGCACGCGCTCGAGCGCCGACAGGTAGCCTTCACGATCGCGCGGGTCGGGGATATCGCCGGCAACGACCACCGCCATATTCGAGTCAAAGTCATAGCTCGAATCCAGGTGCAGCGACGAGGATGTAGAAGCACCGATGCGATCGAGGCCGACCGCATGGTTGAAGTGCTCAAAGCTCTTGGAAACCGTCATGGTCGCCGAAGCAAAGATGGCCGTGTGAACCTCGGGCAGCCACTCGTTGGCCAGGGCCTCACCGATATCGATGCGCTCGGCGGTCATAGACTCCCCGCCCGCACGCAGCCTACGGTTGACTTGCAGCGAGTAAACATAGTGCTCATCCGTACCGTCGATGATGAGCTTGAGGTTCTCGGCCAGCTCGTGCAGGCGGCGCGAAATGTCGCCCAGGTCGACAACGACCTCGGGTTTATCGGCAGAGACGGCCTGCACCAGCGCGTCTACACTTTTATCCGCCTGCTCCAACGCGTCGATTGCGGTGTGGGCCGACTGCAAAAAGTCGCGCCAGTCGTCCGACTCACGCAGTTCGGGGCCAATCCACAGGTTCGCATTGTCATAGCCCCCTCGGGCGCGGCGACCAAGCTCGCGCACGCCATCGAACACATCGGCAATCGCCATGCTCGCGCGGGCAACCGTCGACGTCGCCTTGGCAGTGAGTCCCAGATAGAGTGTTGAGCCCTCGGAGGTGGCCAAATCACGGGAAACCTGGCTCAGCGCGCCAGCGCTCGAACCACCCAGACGCTCAAACAGCACGCGCGACTCATCGGCCGAAACCACGCGCGCCCACTGGCGGCGGGCCTCGCGCTCGATAGAATGGGCCTCATCGACTACCCAATGGCGAATCGGGGGCAAAATCCTTCCCTCGGCAGCAACGTTGCGGAACAGTAGGGAATGGTTTGTGACCACCACGTCCGCATGCGCCGCTCGGCGGCGCGCCCCATGGACCAGGCACTTATCCGGAAAGAACGGGCACAGGCGACGAGCGCACTCGCGCGAAGCCGTCGTAAAGTCGGGACGGTTGACGCTTCGCCAGCGAATGCCAAGCGAGTCGAGGTCGCCATCGGCAGACTGGCACACATACGCCATAATCACCGCAACCGCCGTGAGCGTGTCGGCGGGATCGCGCTTGGTGGTGATCTCGACCTGACCGCGACTCATGCGCTCGAGCTTACGCAGACACGGATAGTGGTCATATCCCTTGAGCGCACAAAACGACAGGCCGTCGGGCAGTTGCTCGGCAAGTTTTGGCAGTTCATGGTACATAAGCTGATCGGCAAGGTTGTTCGATTTGGTCGCGATGCCAACGGTAATGTTGTTGCGACGCGCAGCCTCGGCAAAAGGCACCAGATAGGCCATCGACTTACCGACGCCCGTACCCGCCTCGATTACACGGTGGGTGCCCGTGACCAGCGCATCGCGCACCTCAACCGCCATCGCGATCTGTTCGTCGCGCGGCTCATAGGTGGGGTACATGCGATTGACGAGGCCGCCCGGGGCATAATCCCCCTCGATTTCCTCGCGGCTTGGCATCCTAAGGACCGGCAGCTCGTCCGCATCAACGCGATCGTCTGCGCGATCAGCCTTGAGTACGTCGGCGCGAGCGGCGCTGAGCGAAAAGATCGAACCCGGGTTCTGGCCAGCCAGGAAAGAAAAAATGGGGCGATAGGACCAAGGCACGTCCGCGTGCATGTCCGCTAAACGCGCCATGAGGCCCTGGGGCAGGTCGGTGAGTGCCACCAGCAGTACGCGCCACACGCCACACAGAGCATCGACATCGGCGTTTGCGCGGTGCGACACCGAATCACAGCCAAACAAGTCGGCCATAAAGGATAGTTTGTGCGACGCCAGGCGCGGAAGCGCAATGCGCGACAGCGCCAGCGAATCGATCCAAATATCGCTGACGTTGACACCGCCCTTGACCGACTCGATAAACGAGCGATCAAAGGTGGCGTTATGCGCGATGACCGGGCAGCCGCCGACAAAATCGGCGAGAGCAGCCACGGCGTCAACGGCCGACGGGGCATCAGCCACATCGGCGTTCGTAATGCTCGTGAGCTCGGTAATCTCGGCAGGAATCAACTGCTTGGGATGCACGAATGTATCGAAACGGTCAACGACCTCGCGGCCCGAAAGGCGGGCCGCGGAAATCTCAATCAGCTCATTGTCTTGCACCGAAAGACCCGT
>CAKUCJ010000014.1 GCA_934643435.1 uncultured Collinsella sp. | reverse complement strand
CCCTTGGCGAGCGGCGACAGCGCAACAATCACGTTATCGGCCGGATTGATCTGGATAGTGTTCATTACAAAGAGTCCTAACCCTACAGGTTGAGCAAAAATCGAGCGGCGCCCACCGGTTGGCCGGCGGGCGCACAAAAGGATTTAGGCCTGGGCGTTGGCGAATGCCTGCTTAACGCCCTCGGCACGCACGACGGCGAGCGCGTCGACGACAAACTCCTCAAGACCGGCGATCTGCGTCAGGTCCTCGCCCCACATCTGCTCGTTGGTGAGCACGTCGTGCACCAACTCGGCATCGTCGGCGCCGGCGTGGGCGGCGTAGAAGTCGAGCACGAAGGCATCGTCCTGAGCGGTGTACTCGGTGCCGTCGGCACGACGCAGGTGCAGGCCGTCGCCCTCGCGGGCAACGAGCTCCTGCGTGTAGAACGCGATGAGCGTGGCCAGGCTCGTGGACAGGCACTTGGGCAGGTTGCCGGTCTCGGCAACATAGTCCTTGAGCGTGGGCAGGTCGCGGGCACGCCACTTGGCAGTGGAGTTGAGGCAGATGGAGAGCAGCGCGTGGTCGATAAACGGGTTATCGAAGCGGTTCTCGACGGCGGCGGCAAAGGCCTTGCAGTCCTCGACGTCCAGATCGGCGGCAAGGGTCGGAATGACCTCGTTGTAGAGCATGGTGTTCATAAAGCCGCGGACGGTCTCGTCGTGCATGCAGTCGCGCACGATATCGAAACCGGCAACCCAGGAGCCCGGGACGAAGGCGGTGTGTGCGCCGTTGAGGATGCGGACCTTGCGCTTCTTGTACGGGGTGACATCAGGGGTCACAAAGACGCCCGGCAGACCGGCCTTCACGAAGGGCAGGCGCTCCTTGAGCGACTCGTCGCCCTGGATGCCCCACATCTGGAAGGGCTCGCGCACGGCCAGGAACGGATCCTCGTAGCCCAGACGTTCGGCCACGGCAGCGGCCTCCTTGGGATCGCGGATGCGGCCCGGGACGATGGTGTCGACGAGCGTGGTGCAGATGGTGCAGTCGTTGGCCATCCACTGCGCAAACTCGTCCTCCCAGCCCCAGTCGCTCACGTACTGGTTCATGATGCGCAGCAGCTCCTCGCCGTTGTGGTCGATGAGCTCGCAGGCGAGCACGATAACGCCCGGCTTACCAGCGGCCCAGCGGGTGTGGAGCACCTGGGCGAGCTTGGCGGGGAAGCTCGCGGGCGGCATGTCGTCGGCCTTGCAGGACGGATCGTAGGCGATGCCGGCCTCGGTGGTGTTGGAGACGATGATCTCCAGGTCGTCGGATGCGGCGACCTCCATGATGGCGCGGTAGTCGGCCTCGCGATACGGGTTGAGGCAGCGGCTGCAGGCGCTGATCACGCGGGACTCGTCGACCGTGTTGCCGTTCTCCTTGCCGCGCACCAGCACGGTGTACAGGTCGTCCTGGGCATTGATGCCGTCGGCAAAGCCAAAGGCACCGCTGATGGGCTGGACCATGACAACCTTGCCGTTCCAGCCGGTGGCCTCGTTGCCCATGTCAAAGAAGCGGTCCACGAAAGCGCGCAGGAAGTTGCCCTCGCCAAACTGCAGGACCTTCTCGGGGGCGTCCTTGGGCAGCACGTAGCCCTCGTAGCCAATCTTCTCGAGCGTCTCGTAGCTGATGTTCTCCATCTATGTTTCTCCTTAGGCGTTTGTTAGCGTGCAGGCAAAACGGGGGCGCCGCGTGTGGCAACGGCGCTCCCAGGTTCTATGTGATTCGGTGCGAACTTAGGCCTCGACGGTATCCAGGTCAAAACCGAAGTAGCGGACGGAGTTGTTGTAGCTGATGTCGCGCACGATGGTGCCCAGCAGCTCCATGTCGGCCGGGTACTTGCCTTGCTCGACCCACTCGCCGATCACGCTGCACAGCACGCGGCGGAAGTACTCGTGGCGCGGGTAGGACAGGAAAGAGCGGGAGTCGGTGAGCATGCCGACAAAGTTGCCCAGAACGCCCTCGTTGGCAAGGGCCGTGAGCTGCTCGCGCATACCGACCTCGTTGTCGTTGAACCACCAAGCGGAACCGTTCTGGATCTTACCGGCAGTCGGTGCCTCCTGGAAGCAGCCCATAACGGTATCGATCATGGTGTTATCGATGGGGTTCAGGCTATACAGGATGGTCTTGGGCAGGCCGCAGGTCTCCTGGATGGAGTTGAGGAAATCGGCGAGCTGGTCAGACGGCGTGTAGTTGGAGATGCAGTCGTAACCGGTGTCGGGGCCGAGCTTGGCGAACATGGCGCGATTGTTGTCGCGCTTGCAGCCAAAGTGCAGCTGCATGGCCCAGCCCAGGCGGACATACTCGCCGGCGACAAACTGCATAAAGGCGGTCTTGTACTTGAGGACCTCTTCCTCGGTGAGCGGCTCGGCGGCCAGGCCCTTAGCGAAGATGGCCTCGATCTCGTCGGCAGAAGCCGGGACATACATGACGTAGTCGAGTGCGTGGTCGGAGGCGCGGCAACCCAGCTCGTGGGCGACGTCGTAGCGCTTGGAGATGGCAGCCTTCATTTCCTCGAAGTCGTTGACCTCAACACCGGCGACCTCGGAGAGATGCTTGCAGTAGTCGGCGAACTCCTGGCCGCGCTCGATGCGCAGAGCGGCGTCGGGACGCATGGCCGGAACGACCTGGACGTCAAAGCTATCGTCGGCGGCAATCTTCTTGTGCCACTCAAAGCTGTCGGCGGGGTCGTCGGTGGTGCAGATCATGCGGACGTTGGACTGCTTGATCAGATTGCGGCAGGTAAAGCTGGCCTCGGCGAGCTTGGCGTTGGCAAGGTCCCAGACCTCCTGGGCGGTATTGCCGTTGAGGACGCCCTCGTAGCCAAAGAAACGCTTGAGCTCCAGGTGGCTCCACTCAAAGACGGGGTTGCCCACGCAACGACCCAGGGTCTCGGCCCACTTCTGGAACTTCTCGCGAGCAGGAGCATCGCCGGTGATGAAGCGCTCGTCGACGCCGTTGGCGCGCATCAGACGCCACTTGTAGTGGTCGCCGCCCAGCCAGACCTCGGTGATGTTCTCAAAGCGCTTGTCATCCCAGATCTCCTTGGGAGAGATGTGGCAGTGGTAGTCGACGATGGGCATGCCCTCGGCAAAGTTGTGGAACAGCTCCTCGCCGGTCTTGGTGCTCAGCAGGAAATCCTGATCGTCCATGAAGTTTTTCATCAAACAACCCCTCTGTTGGCGGAGCGGGTGCACCGTGCGCCCGTTATCCTCTAGGTGAACGTTCACCATCTTAGTGCATTTGTTACGTATAGGTGAACGTTCACCTAACAATCACGGGGTGAACGGTAGATTTTGGCGGGCCAACGGTTACTGGGTGTGGGGCCCAACGATCTTATTTTCAGGTCTAATACTTTTCCGAGAAGTGAACGAGCCAAAACGGACCCCCGGAGCATCGACACTTTTGACGGCTCATTTCCTGCGGTTTTGCCGTTGGAATCCTGCGGTTTAGGTGCCAAAAAGTGTGGATGCTTCAGGGGTCCAAATAAGGTCGTTCACTTCTCGGGAAAAGTATTAGACCTGATTGTAGGTAGGTTATACGGATGTGGCCGCGAGCCTCGCCGGAGGTACCCGCCCCCGACTAGATGCCCGCGAGCTTGCAGTAACGATCGACGTTGCTGGCAAACACCATCTCCACGGCACCCTTTTGCACGGGGTCCGCAGGCGCTTTACCCCACAGCAAGTAATTGCCCAGCGTCTTGGCACCGCGGTAGGCCAAACCCACCGGGTCCTTGTAGACGATATTGGTAAAGATGCCCCGGCGCATAGCAAGCGCACTCTCGGGGAACAGGTCGTTGCCGATCACCATAACCTCGCCGGCTTTGCCCGCCGAAATGAGCGCATCGGCCACCAGCTCGGAGCCCACCGCGAACACGCTGCAGATAAGCTCGGGTGCATCCGGGCCATTGAGACGGTTCTTGAGCTCGCGCTCGAGCTGCTTGACCTGGGCGTGCGCACCGGTAAGATCCTCGACCTGCCAGGGAACATTATGCTCGCGCAGGTACGTATGGAAGGCGCGGGCGGTCAGGTAGTGCGAATCGGTATAGGGATCGCCCGCCAAGAGTAGAACGCGGGCATCGGCACCAGCAGCATGAACCAGGTTGGCCGCCTGCTCGGCCATCAAGCTTCCTGCCGTGGAATAATCGGCCAAGCTGGCCCCTAGGCGGTCGAGATGCGGACGGTCGCCATCGACGAGCTCAATCGCCACGCCTGCCTCGGCGATCTGCTCCAGCAGATGGGTCGCGCGGTCGTCGCCCGGAACGTAGGCGAGCAGGCCGTCGATCTTCTCGCCCACCTGCAGGCGCTCATCGATTTGCTCGAGTGCATCGGCATAGCCGCCGACGCCAAACTCGACGCGCTCGACGCTAATGCCCTGGTCGATAACCTCCTGCTCAAAGCGATTGCAGCCTTCCCACAGGTAGCGATAGAAGTAAGCACCCTCGCGCGATGCGCACGGCAGGCAAAAGGTCAGGTTGATGTCCTTGCGACGCAGGCTCGAAGCGCTCGTGTTGCGGTGATAACCCATCTCCTCGGCCTTATCGTTAACTTTGGCGCGCACGGACTCGCTCACGCCGGCCTTACCCGTCAGGGCTTTGTGCACGGTATTGATGGAAACGCCGAGCTCGGCGGCTATGTCCTTCATGGTTACGCGAGCGCTCATAGAGTTACTCCGGTGTTGGTAAGTTGCTAATTAACAATACGGTTAACGATACCCCAAAATCACTCGTCCACTCGCCGCGCCTACCCCCAAATGCGAAAAACGCCCCGCGAACGGATGCTCGCGGGGCGTTTGAGCCTGGGTTTTATTACTGAATGCCGCGACCAAGATCCTCGGCAATCTTGTCCACGCCTTTAAGCGCCGCGCAGGTCTTCTTGTTGGAGCAATGCCCCGTGCAAACGCCGCCCTGAGCGCAGTCGGCGCAAGTGCCCTTACGGTAGATGCGCACGCACACGGCGACAAACGCAATACCGATCACAGCCAGAACAACAATATCGATAGGTGCCATAGCAAGCCTCCTCTAGTTAACCACCACTTACTTTACACCATCCCCCACCTGCCAAAAAGGAACAGGTTTATTTTGGTCACTTTTATCTGCGGAAACGCCACATCTCCCCCACCAAAAAGCCCGGGTATCGCGGGGATACCCGGGCTCGTGGAAAGGGGCTGGTCCTTATTCGGAACTAGGCGGAAACAGCAGCGGAGGCGGTGTTGGTCTCGTCCTCGTCAGTCCAGACATGCTTGGGCATGGGACGGAAGATCTGGAAGAGCATCGCAACCAGCAGCACGATGGCGACAACCGTCCAGACACCAAACTGACCCAGAACAAGCAGGTTGTAGAACTGGTTGATGAACAGACCAATCACCCAAGCGAAGGCGCACTCGTAGCCAATAGCGATCGCAGTCCACTTGCCGGAGTCCATCTGGTTGCGGATGGTGCCCATAGCGGCAAAGCACGGAGCGCACAGCAGGTTGAAGGCACCAAAGGCGACGCAGGCGCCCATGGTCGGGAACATGCCGGCGAACGCGGTCCACAGGCTCGGGTCGGTCTCGGCGGCGTCGGCAACGGACAGCAGCGAGCCGGCGGTAGCGACGACGTTCTCCTTGGCAACGAGGCCCGAGACGGTCAGCGCGGTTGCCTGCCAGGTGCTAAAGCCGAGCGGTGCGAAGATCCAGGCGACTAGGTTGCCGAGCATAGCGAGCACGGAGTAGTCCATGAACTCCTCGGGGATGCCCTCCATCGCGGGCAGGAAGCCGAAGGCACCATTGTAGCTGCCGAAGTTGGACAGGAACCAAACCACGACGGTAGAAGCGAAGATAACCGTGCCGGCCTTCTTGATAAAGGCCCAGCAGCGCTCCCACACATGCAGCGCCCAAGAACGGATCGCCGGGAAGTGGTAGGCAGGCAGCTCCATGACAAACGGCGTGGGACGGCCAGCGAAGAGCTTGGTCTTCTTGAGCATCAGGCCCGAACCGATGACGGCAAAGACGCCCAGGAAGTAGAAGAGCGGGCTGATCCACGCGGCGGTGGTGGAAGAGTCACCGATGATGGAACCCATGAGCAG
This sequence comes from uncultured Collinsella sp., assembly GCA_934643435.1. Classification (GTDB taxonomy): domain Bacteria; phylum Actinomycetota; class Coriobacteriia; order Coriobacteriales; family Coriobacteriaceae; genus Collinsella. The sequence continues at coordinate 6,338 of CAKUCJ010000014.1, read as the reverse complement.
GGCGATAATCGGCAGCTTGGCGCCACAGGGGATGAACGTGGTGGTCATGACCGTCATGCGGCGGTCCTTCTCGTTCTCGATGGTCTTAGTAGCCATGACGCCGGGGACGCCGCAGCCCGAGGACACGAGCATGGGGATGAAGGACTTACCGGACAGGCCAAAGCGGCGGAACACGCGGTCCATGATGAAGGCGACGCGGGCCATGTAGCCGCAGTCCTCCAGGAAGGACAGCATCACAAAGAGCAGGAACATCTGCGGTACGAAGCCGAAGATGGCGCCCAGGCCGCCGACGATACCGTCACAGACGAGCGAATCGACCAGACCGCCGTCCTCGGTGCCGCCCGCCACGAGGGCATCGTGTACCATGGTGGTAATGCCAGGGACATAGGGGCCGTACTCCGCCGGGTCGACCGAATCGGCGTCGTCGCCCGCAGCCTCGACTGCCTCATCGTAGGCGTCGCGACCCTGGCCCAGCACGTACCAGCCATCGGTACCGAAGAGCTGGTCATTGGTGAAATCGGTCACCGTGCCGCCCAGGGTGGAGACGGCAATGTAGTACACGCAGAACATGATGACCACAAAGATCGGCAGGCCCAGGATACGGTTGGTAACCACGCGGTCGATCTTCTCGGAGGTGCTCATCTTGGCAGGAGCCTTGGTCATGCACTCGTCGATGATGTGGGCGATGACGCCGTAGCGCTCGCCGGTGATGATGGACTCGGCGTCGTCGTCGCAGTCCTGCTCACACTGGGCGACCAGCTGCTCCACGCGAGCAGCCTTCTCCTTGGTAAGGTTGATGAGCTTGCAGGCGTCCGCATCGCGCTCGAACAGCTTGACGGCGTAGTAGCGGCGCTTGTTGGCGGGGACGCTCGCCGGCAGGTTGTTCTCGATGTGGGTCAGAACGTCCTCGATGGAAGAGTCGAACTTATGCTCCGGCACCTGGCCCTTGGTGGCAGCAGATTTCTTGACCTGATCGAACAGCTCCGTGATGCCCTTGTTCTTAAGAGCCGAGATCATCATGACCGGGCAGCCGAGCTTCTTGGAGAGCTTGTCGGTGTCGATCTTATCGCCGTTCTTCTCGACCAGGTCGGCCATGTTGAGGGCGACAACCACGGGCAGACCGGTCTCGATAACCTGAAGCGCCAAGTACAGGTTGCGCTCGAGGTTGGTAGCGTCGACCACCTGGACGACGACATCGGGCTCGCCGCTCATGAGGTAATCGCGCGAGCACTGCTCCTCGGGGCTGTAGGGGGAAAGCGAGTAGATGCCGGGGAGGTCCGTAATCGTGACGCTCTTGTCACTCAGGAGTTTGGCCTCCTTTTTCTCAACCGTGACACCGGGCCAGTTGCCAACATAGCCGTTGGCGCCGGTGATCAGGTTGAAAAGCGTGGTCTTGCCGCAGTTGGGGTTACCCGCCAGCGCGACATGGATCTGAGAATCCGCCATTCAATCCTTCTTCCTTGTTTGCCCGCGCTGCTTTCTCCGCACGGGCTGGATAATGTGCTTCAAAGATGCTGCGTTAAGTTAGAAAAACCTAACTTTATCTGCAGAAATGTACGCCGCAGGCCCTTTTACTGGACCTCGACGACGGCGGCCTCCTCCTTGCGGATGGAAAGCTCGTAGCCGCGTACGTTGATCTCGACCGGATCTCCGAGCGGTGCGACCTTCACGACCTTAAACGACGTGCCCTTGATGAGCCCCAGGTCCATAAGGTGGCGGCGAAGCGCGCCCTCACCGTGAAGCTTGACGATGGTCGAGCTCTCGCCCACCTTAACGTCACCCAACGTCTTCATTTACTTGTCCCCCTTTCAGTACTTGCAAAAATACCGTCGACTAACCGACGGTCATGATGTGCATGGCCACCTTGGAATCGATGCCAAAGCGGGCACCCAGCACGGTAACGATGATGTTGGCGCCACTCGAGCTCACCACGTGAATCTCGCTACCCTCGACAAAGCCGAGGTCCTTGAGGTGGTGCTTCATGTCCTCGTTGCCCTTTACACGAGACACGCGCACGGTTTCGCCCGCCTTCACCATCGAAAGCGGCATGGCCGGCATCTGCGGTCCGCTAGACATGACTGGGCTCCTAACATCGAATCGTCCTCAACATCGACACGGCGAAAGTTAGCCACGTCTATGTTCGCTTTAGTAAACTAGCACGCGGTTAACTTTTTGGGAAGGGTCCCTATTCAGTTTTCGAAAAAGTTTCCCATGCGAAACAAAGAAGGCGCCGCAAAGGTATCCCTTTACGGCGCCTTTTGATACCAATGAATGTGACAAAGGGACAGTCCCTTTGTCACATTGTTGCGTTTAAAGCGAAAGGTTTCTGATCGACGTGACGCACGAAGCCTCGTCTACGCCCGAAACGCGGAACACGATGTCCTCGCCGCACTCGCCGTAGAGAGCCATGAGGCCCATAACATCGCGACCATCGGTATGGCGGTCGCCAATGCTGACCGACACGTCGCTGCGGTGCCTGGCGATGATGTCGTAGAGCAGCGCAACCGGGCGGGCATGCAGTCCCAACGGATCTTTAATCGTCTTTGTAAACTCGACCATGTCCCCTCCCACGGCATCGCACATTCAGCCGGCAAACCCAGCCACGTGGTAGTCATTGTACGTTACCGACGCGCGTCCACGTCGCACAAAAAACGAGGGAAGGCGCGTGTCCTTCCCTCGTTGCGAGCAATATGTAAGTCGTTTGCCTACATCAGGCGCAGGCTGACGTCCTTGAGCTGGGCGCCGGAAACGGCACTCGGAGCGCCCGACATGAGGTCGGAGCCGCTGGCCGTCTTGGGGAACGCCATGACGTCGCGGATGGAGTCGGAGCCGGTGAGCAGCATGCACACGCGGTCCAGGCCCAGGGCGAAGCCGCCCATCGGGGGCGCACCAAACTTGAGGGCCTCCATGAGGAAGCCAAACTGCGACTCGGCCCGCTCCTCGGTAAAGCCCAGAAGCTTAAGCATGGACATCTGCATCTCGGCGTTGTGGATACGCATACCGCCGCCGCCGGCCTCAAAGCCGTCCATGACAAAGTCGTAGGTGCAAGAACCGGCTGCCAACGGATCGGCCTCGATCTTGGCGATGTCGGTCTCGGTCGGCAGGGTGAAGGGCTGATGCTCGGCAGCATAGGCCTTGCGATCCTCGTCCCAGTGGAACAGCGGGAAGTTGACGACCCACAGGAAGTCGTGGCCCTCGCGCTTGATCTCGAGCGCGTTGGCCATGTGCGAACGCATACCGCCCAGGATCTCGTCGGAGAGCAGGCGCGGGCCGGCGGCGAACATCACAAGGTCGCCGGGCTCGACGTCCATGCGCTCGCGCAGAGCGGCCATCTCCTCGTCCGAGAAGAACTTGACGATGGGGCTGTTGATGGAGCCGTCCTCGCGGAAGGCGATCCAGGCCAGGCCCTTGGCGCCAAACGCGGAAGCCACACCGGCGAGCTTATCGATCTTGGCACGGGCCCAGGCACCAGCGCCCTTGGCGTTGATGGCCTTGACGACGGAACCCTCCTCGTTCGCGGCGGTCGCGAAGACCTTGAACTTGGAGTTGGCGAACACGTCGGTCAGGTCGACCAAGTGCATGCCGTAGCGGGTGTCGGGTTTGTCGGAGCCATAGGTGTCCATGGCCTCCCAGTAGTCCATGCGACGCAGCGGCGTGGGCATCTCGACGCCCATGCGGCCGAAGGCGTCGGCCAGGACCTCTTCGAGGGCGCTCATGACATCGTTCTGGTCCACGAAGGACATCTCGATATCGACCTGGGTGAACTCGGGCTGACGGTCGGCACGCAGATCCTCGTCGCGGAAGCACTTGGCAACCTGGTAGTAGCGCTCGACGCCACCGACCATGAGCAGCTGCTTCAGGAGCTGCGGGGACTGCGGCAGGGCGTAGAAGTTGCCCGGCTGGATGCGGCTGGGGACGATGAAGTCGCGAGCGCCCTCGGGCGTGGACTTGAACAGGGAGGGCGTCTCGACCTCCATGAACTCACGGTTGTGCAGCGCCTCGCGAATAGCGAAGGTAAAGTCGGAGCGCAGCTTGAGGTTGGCCATCATCTCGGGACGACGGAGGTCCAGATAGCGATAGCGCAGACGGGTGTCCTCGCTGGTCTCGATGCCATCCTCGATCTGGAACGGCGGGGTGACGGAAGTGTTGAGCACCTCGGCGTGGTCGGTCAGGACCTCGATCTCGCCGGTCGCGAGCTTGGCGTTGGTGGTCTCCTCGCCACGGGCGCGCACGACGCCGTGGATCCTGATGGGCCACTCGGGGCGCATGGTCTCGGCGATCTTAAAGGCATCGCCGTCGGAGTGCTCGGGGTCGAAGGTGAGCTGCGTGATGCCCTCGCGGTCGCGAAGGTCGCAGAAGATGAGGCCGCCGTGATCGCGGCGACGGCTCACCCAACCGGTGAGGGTGACCTCTTCGCCCACGTTCTCGCGGCGAAGCTCGCCGCAGGTACGGGTGTGCATGGAATGCTCGTCGATGGGACGGGTCTGGCTCATACCAGTGATCCTCCTTTATGGATCTGTGCCGCCCCGTGTCGTTCCGGGCGGCGTCGTACAGATTTGCCCAGCCTGCGTAAACCGCGCAGCCAGACATGGCGTTCTATCTTATCGCACCCGTGCCGATGTACCGCGAAAAAGTGGCTCCTGCCCAAAGACTTGACGGAGACGAAACAATTGACGCACTGCGGCACCCGCCCGTACGCGTCACGTGCGACAATATGCCCCAATAAAACAGCACTTGGAAAGGCCCGTCATGACTGCACGCCTCATTGTTATGGATATCGACTCCACCCTCATCAACCAGGAGGTTATCGACCTGTTGGGCGAGGAAGCCGGCGTGGGCGAGCAGGTGGCGCAAATCACCGAGCGCGCCATGCGCGGCGAACTGGACTTTAAGCAGGCGCTCGAGGAGCGCGTGGGACTGCTTGCGGGTTTGGACGAGAGCGTGTTCGAGCGCACCTTTGAGCGCGTGACGTTTACCCCCGGCGCGCTGGAGCTCGTGCGCTCGGCGCACAGCAAGGGCTGGAAGGTCGGCGTAGTAAGTGGCGGTTTCCACGAGGTCGCCGACAAGATCGTTGCCGCCGCGGGCATCGACTTTTGTCTGGCCAACCGCTTGGAGGTCGCGGGCGGCCAGCTCACCGGCAAGCTGGCGGCCGACATTGTGACCAAGGAGTCCAAGCTCATCCAGCTGCTGGATTGGGCAGTTGAGTGCGGTGTCGATATGGCCCACACCGTCGCGATCGGCGACGGGGCAAACGACATCCCCATGATCCAGGCCGCAGGCACCGGTATCGCGTTTTGCGCCAAGCCCAAGACGCGCGAGGCGGCACCGTTTGCCATCGATGAGCGCAACCTGATGCTCGCCATGGACATCATCCTGCGCGACTAGCGAGTTAGCCTCACAACTCCATCAAATCTGACATATTAGATTTCCGAACAATTTTGCTCTAATGTTCGGAAATAACCTTTCGCGTGCTAAACTTTTAAGCGTCGAAGGGAACTTATATGGACAAACGCGATCTTGAGCAATTGCTAAGTAACGTGGCAGACGGAAGCGTTGCACCGGCCGATGCCCTCACGCGCATCCAAACGGCGCCGACTGCCGATCTGGGCTTTGCACAGCTCGATCTTTCGCGCGGGGTGCGTCAGGGAGCTGGCGAGGTTGTCTACGGCGCTGGTAAAACCGCCGAGCAGATTGCCGCCATTATCGAAGCGCTGCGCGACGCAGGCCAGGAGCACGTCCTGGTCACGCGACTCGACGCTGATAAGGCAGCGCGCACCGCCGAGCTTCTTGATGACAATATCGACCTGGGATATGTCCCGGACGCTCAGCTCGCCCTCGTGGGCGGCATGCCCTCCCCCACTGGCAGCGGACGCATCGTCGTCGCCTGCGCCGGCACGAGCGACCTGCCCGTCGCCGAAGAGGCCGCACTGACGGCCGAGTTCTACGGCAACGAGGTCGACCGTCTTTACGACGTGGGCGTCGCCGGTCTGCACCGTCTGCTCGCGCACGCCGAGGAACTCGCCCAGGCCCAGGTGGTCATCGCCATCGCCGGCATGGAGGGTGCCCTGGCAAGCGTCATCGGCGGCCTGGTGAGCTGCCCGGTTATCGCCGTCCCCACCAGCGTGGGCTACGGTGCGAGCTTTGGCGGCGTGGCCGCACTGCTCGCCATGCTCAACTCCTGCGCGAGCGGCGTTTCGGTCGTCAATATCGACAACGGCTTCGGCGCCGCCTACCAGGCAAGTCTTATCAACCATCTGAGCGCCGGCACGCCCCGCGCCCGCTAAGGAGCATTCCATGTCCAACCATCAGCACACGCTTATCATCGACGGCACCTCGGG
>CAKUCJ010000013.1 GCA_934643435.1 uncultured Collinsella sp. | reverse complement strand
GAATAGCGGCTCCCCGAACATGAGTCACCCGTCGAAGCCGTTGTCCTGGCTCTGCGCGGGGCACAGCGAGGGCGAGTCTTTCCTTCCGTGGTACAATTTCAAATATGAGCGCCCAACTTGCGGGCGTGCTTTGTTCGCAACCTATGGGAGGATACCCTCATGATCAAAGACCTGGTGAAAGACGAAGCCGTCTTGTCGCAGCCTTGCGATGCCGTCACCACCGAAGAAGCCGCAGCGCTCGCCGCCGACCTCACCGACACGCTCGAGTCGCTCGAGAACGTCGCCTGCCTACACGCCAACCAGCTCGGCGTGACAAAGGCCGCCTTCGTCTACCTCGATGCCGACGACAAGCCGCACGTCATGTTCAACGCGAAGATGATCCGCGCGCTCGGCGCTTTCAAGACCACGGAAGATTGCCTGTCCCGCGAGGAAGAGTCCAAGGTCACGCGCTATGCCAAGGCGAAGATTAGCTACCAGGAACTTGCAGGCGACAAGCTCGTCACGAAGAACCGCGAGTTCACCGACTGGACGGCCGAGATCATCCAACACATGATCGACCACTGTCTTGGAAAGTTGGTTTAAAGCGCCGATGCACCGCACCTTGGCGTTCAATCGTCGCTTACGTACTATTAGTACGCTGCGCTCCTCTTTCACGTCAATCTGCGGCACCTCGACACTTTAAACCGACCTGTTCGGTTATTTCTGGTCGAGCGATCCGGTCGGGGATCAAACCGGTGCCTTTTGGCCCGGACATGACATTGTTGTCATGTCCGGGCTTTGTTGTTTAGCGCCTCTTTGTTTGGTGACAATGAACCTAGCAAGAACGTTTAGCTAGGAGGCGCTATGTGCACGAGCATTCGATTTACCGATAATTCCGGCCATATGTATTTGGGTCGCAACCTCGACTGGAGCTTTGGCTATGGCCAGCAGGTCCGCGTTATGCCGCGCGGGTTCCATATTCCGTATTCGTTTATCGACGATGCGACGGCTGCGCATGCGGTGATTGGCATGTGCATCGACTACAAGAACTACCCCATGTATTTCGACTGCGGTAACGATGCGGGACTGGCCGTGGCGGGCCTTAACTTTCCCGGCTACGCCGAGTATGCCGAGGCCCCTGTCGAGGGCAAGACCAATATCGCGGCCTACGAGTTTCCCCTATGGGTGGCATCGACGTTCTCGACGGTCGATGAGGTCGAGGCCGCGCTGCGCAACACAGCGATCGTCGCTAAGTCCGCAGGCGAGGGGCTGGGCGTATCGCTGCTCCACTGGATTATCGGCGACGACCAGCGCAGCATTGTGGTCGAGATGTTGGCTGACGGCCTGCATGTGTATGACGATCCGGTCGATACCCTTGCCAACCAGCCGACCTTCCCGTGGCACATGGAAAATCTGCGCACCTATATCACCGCCACAAGTGATTTTCCGCAGACGGCGACATGGCGCGCCGCCGAGCTCAAGCCCTATGGCGCCGGCGCCGGCATGCGTGGCATTCCGGGCGACTGCTATTCACCGAGTCGCTTTGTAAAGGCGGCATATCTTAACGCCAATTACCCGCAAAAGGAGAGCGAGGCCGAAAACGTCCTCCGCATGTTCCGCTCGCTCGAGGGCGTGGCGATGATCGAGGGCGCGTCCAAGATGGGTGACGGCAAGTTCGAGAAGACCATTTACACCGGCTGCTTTAGCGCGCGAACGGGCAATTACTATTACTCAACGTACGAGGACCCGTCGATTCGCTACGTGAGCCTAATGGATGCCGAAGGCGCGAGCCCCGATAGGCTCGTGGTTCCCGAACCGCGTCGTTCGTAGCCGATAGCTTTACTGCAATACAAAGCGGCCCTGCATCTCTCGCGAGGTACAGGGCCGCTGTCGTCGATGCGTGACGGCGCTAGAAGTTGGCGTCGTTGAGCTGGGCGCTCTCGAGGCCGTCGAGTTGTTGCTGCTCGGGCGTATCGGCGACGCTTTCGAGCTGCTCGGTGGGGTCGACGTTCATGTTCTTGCCGGCTTCGTTGCCGTTGACCAGGTCGTCCGAGAAGATGTCGACTTCCATTTCCTCGGCCTCCTCGACCTGAACCTCGAGCGGCACCTGGGTGCGCACCAGCTTGACGGCCGGACGCATGCGGGCAAACAGCGGCACGTACTCGATGATGATGGCCGAGTTCTCAAGGCCATACCAACGTGCTGGGCTTCCGCAGGCGCGACGGACGGCGTACTTGATGGCCATGACGCGGTGGTCGTTGCGGTTGATGTCCGTCTCGGGGGCGAGCATCTTGCGCAGCATGCAAAAACGGAAGTCGCCCACGTTGCCGCGCGTCTCGTAGATAGAGTAGGTGTGGTGCTGCGGCGGCAGCTCACCCGAAGCCATCAGGTCGCCGACGATCTGGCGCAGATAGGCGTTGACGCGCTGGTTGACCTTAAAGCCCAGGTCCAGGCGCACGCGGAACAGGAAGTCCGTGCCAAAGGTCTCGACGGAATACTCGTGCGTATAGGGCTCGTCGGTAACGTGCACGTTGATGAACCAATATGCCTTGGCGCGCTTGGGGTGCTTGTCCAAGATGGAATAGAGCACATCGCGGTCGAGCGTGAGCGGGTCGGGGCTGTTGGTGAGGAACACCAGGTTGTCGGCGAGCACGGGATACGTCTCGTCGTTGCGCAGGCGGTTGAGCTGGTCGATGTACTTGGAGACGGGCAGCAGGATCGTCTGCGTGCGCTCGATGGCGGTGCCGCGGCGCCACACGTACATGAGGCCGAACAGCAGCGCGGCCAGGAAGATCATGACGTAGCCGCCGTCAAAGAACATGGTGAGGCACGAAGCAAAGAAGCAAAGCTCGATGGCGCCAAAGAGCAGGGCGAAGACGCAGGCGCCCAGCTTGTGCTTCATGATGCCGGCGATGTAGCTCGTCAAAAGCGTCGTGGTCATGAGCATGGTCACGGTAATGGCGAGGCCGTAGGCGCTCTCCATGCGCTCGGAGTTTTGGAACAGCAACACGATGAAGATGCAGCCGATCCACATGATGTTGTTGACGAGCGGAATATAGAGCTGGCCCTTGGTGTCGCTGGGGTAGTGGATGCGCAGATGCGGCATAAGGTTGAGGCGCGTTGCTTCGGATACCAGCGAGAACGATCCAGTGATGAGTGCCTGCGAGGCGATGATGGCTGCGACGGCCGAAAGCACGATGGCAAAGGGGCGCAGGGGCTCGGGAAGCATCATGTAGAACGGGTTGACGATATCCATCGCGAGCATCTGGGGGTTGGAGTTGTTGGCGAGCAGCCAAGCGCCCTGGCCCAGATAGTTGAGGATGAGTGCTGCCTTTACGAACGGCCAGGATGCGTAGATGTTGGCCTTGCCCACGTGGCCCATGTCCGAATAGAGCGCCTCGGCGCCGGTCGTCGACAGAAAGACGAAGCCGAGCACCATGATGCCCGAGTGGTTGATGGGCGAGAACAGGAACATGATGCCGCGGATGGGGTTGAGCGCGCGCAGGATGGACAGGTTGCCGAGCATGTTGAACAGGCCGGCGCCCGCCAGGAACAGGAACCAGAGCGTCATGAGCGGGCCGAACAGCTTGCCGATCGACGAGGTGCCGGCGCGCTGCATGGCAAACAGGCCGCAGATAATGATGATGGTGATGATAATCACATTGGTCTGACCATCGCCCAGCAGCGCATGGCCCCACTCAATGGTGCGCAGGCCCTCGATAGCCGTAGTAACGGTGACGGCGGGGGTGAGGATGCCGTCGGCGAGCAATGCCGCGCCGCCGATCATGGCGGGCAGAATCAGCCACGGCGCCACCTTGCGCACCAGGCTGAACAGGGCGAAGATACCGCCTTCGTTGTGGTTGTCGGCCTTCATGGCGATCAGCACGTACTTGACCGTGGTCACGAGCGTCATGGTCCAGATGACGAGCGAAAGCGCGCCCAGGATCATGTCCTCGCTGACGGTGCCGATGCCGCCGTTATTGGCGACGATTGATTTCATGGTGTACATGGGACTCGTGCCGATGTCGCCGTAGACGACGCCGAGCGTAACGAGCAGCATACCAGCGGAGAGCGGGATAGCTCCGTGCCCGCCCTGACTGTGCTGGTCTTGGAGGCTTGCCTCCAGTTTGTTGTGTGCCACGTGGACTCCCTTAGACATCTAATTTCTGGCAGGACAGAAATCTTTTATGCCGTCTTTATATATAAGAGCAGTTTGGCACATCGGGATGCTTTAGACAATAATCCCCAGCTGGGGAGTAGCTGCCTGCGCGGGTGACATTTCAAAACAGGGGCGAATTCGCTGTGTGGTTTGCTGCAACGTAATAACCGCGGGCACGCCCCTGTTTTGAAACATGAAGAGGGGCTGTTAGGCGCGTGCTGCCTGGGCAATACCGGCTTTGGTACTTGCGCGTTTGCCGGCGAGCTCGCAGAAGATCGCGCCGCCGATGATCAGCGCGGCTCCCATCAGGCGGATGGGCGTCATGGCCTCGCCCAAAAGGACGACGGAGAAGACGACGGCCGAAAGCGGCTCGAGGTAGCCGACGACGGCGACGGTCTGCACGGGCAGTTTGGCGACAGCGCTAAAGTACAGCAGGCAGCCGAGCCCGGTGTTGACGACGCCGAGCATGGCGACAGCGCGCCAGTCGATGTCGGTGGCAATACTGGAGGAGAAAAACGAGGGGGCGCCTTGCGTGATGAGCGTGAGGATCAGTGCGGTCGCAAAGGCGGCGCTCACCTGGAGCGTGGAGTTCTCGAGGCCCTCGATGTGCGGCGCCCCCTTGCTGGCGATGACCATCAGCGCGTAGCAGAAGGCCGAGGCGATGCCGCAGACGATGCCCGAGATGGGCATGTTGCCGCCCAGGCCTTGTGCTGCGATGAGGAAAGCGCCGCAGGCAACGGCGACAAAGCCGGCGATTTTACCGCCAGTCAGTTTTTCTCCAAAGATGAACGGGGAGAGCGCCATAACGATGATGGGGCCGCAGTAATACAGCAGCGAGGAGATGCCGACGCCAATGGTCTGGTAGGCGCGGAACAGGAAAATCCAGCTGGCACCCAGCGCGGCTCCCGAGAGGATAAGGGCCGCAGCTTCGCGGGGACGAGACGGCGCCTGCAAGTTATGGCGCTGGGTGATGACAAGGATGACAACAAGCGAGAGCGCACCCAAAAACGTGCGCAGGAGCACGATATCGGAGCTTGGCAGTGCGATGGCCGCGGCGATGATGCCGTTAGAGCCAAACAACAGTAATGCTGCCAGGTATGTAATCAATCCGTTGTTCATGCGCTGCCGTCCCCTCTATATCCGTGCATGTTCACTATGGGGTAGCGGGCTATAGAAGAAAAGCGAATATAATGCATGGATGACATGACAAATACTCATGCAAAGGCGGGGACGTGCCGTGGAGACCAATATCCAAAAGATGCAAGTGCTGCTCGAGACGGTACGTGCCGGTAGCTTTACGCGCGCCGCTGAGCGCCTGAGCTATTCGCAGTCGGGCGTGAGCCGTATGGTGGGCGACCTTGAGGCCGACTGGGGTTTTAAGGTGCTCGACCGCAGCCGCGAGGGCGTGGTGCTTTCTGCCGACGGGCGGCAGATCATGCCGGCGGTCGAGGCGTTATGCGAGGAGTTTGGCCGCCTGCAGCGACGCGTGGACGAGATGCGCGGGCTCATGCGCGGCAAGGTCTGCATCGGTACGTTTTCGAGCGTGGCGACCCATGTGCTGCCGCCGGTCATCGCGCGGTTTCGCACCGATCACCCGGATGTCGATTACGAGCTGCTGATGGGTGATTACTCCGAGATTGAGCAATGGGTGGCGGAAGGCCGCTGCGACCTGGGCTTTATCCCGCGCGAGCCCCGCGGCGCCGGCATGGCGTCGCGGCAGTTGGTGCAAGACGAGCTGATGGCCGTGGTGCCGGCAAGCTCTCCTCTTGCCGCCGCAAAGGCCGTTTCTCTTGCCGATTTGGCCAACGAGCAGTTTATTCTGCTGGAACGGGGTAGCGACGATGAGATTACGCCGCTGTTCCGTCGGGCGGGATTGACGGTGCGCTCTAAGCTGTCGACCTGGGATGACTATGCGATCATGGCTATGGTTGAGGACGGATTGGGCGTGAGTGTTCTTCCGGCACTCATCTTGCGCCGCTGTCAGTTTGATGTCGCTATCCGGCCGCTGGAGGGGCATCCTCATCGGCAAATCAATGCCATACACCGCACGGCCGACGTTTCGCTTGCGGCGACTCGATTTCTCGAATATCTCTAATGGTGCACACTGTTATCTGCTCTGGAGCAAATCTTGGAACTTGGCGCATTTCTTTGTGAAATTGAACTTTCGTACTATGTGCCGCGCTATACTGCTGCCTAAATTGAACTAAGGTTCAATTCGTGTTCTATAAATTGAACTTTGCCAGCAAGGAGGTTCTAGTGGCCCAAGAGACGTTTAGCGATCGCCTGCGACAGGCTATGTCCGATCGCGACGTTCGCCAGTCGGACGTGATTCGCGCATCGGAGATGCTCGGCAAAAAACTCGGCAAGAGTCAGATGAGCCAATATGTGAGCGGCAAGACGATCCCGCGGCGCGATGTGGCAGAGCTGCTCGCCCGTATTTTGGAGGTCGATGTTACCTGGCTGCTCGCCAGTGACGCCGACCAAGGCGAGGCGCCCTCGTCCCATAACGTTTCCAAATCCGAACCTAGTCCCACGGCTCAAATTGCAAGGAGCACTACCATGCGCACTTTCTCTAAATCCACCAAGCTCGATAACGTCCTGTATGACGTGCGCGGCCCCGTTGTCGACGAGGCCGCCCGTATGGAGGACGAGGGCGAGCGCATCCTCAAGCTCAATATTGGTAACCCGGCGCCTTTTGGTTTCCGCACGCCCGATGAGGTCATCAAGGACATGCGTCAGCAGCTGCCCGACTGCGAGGGCTATTCCAACTCGCGCGGCCTGTTCTCCGCTCGCAAGGCGATCATGCAGTACTCGCAGATCAAGGGTCTGCCCAACGTTCAGATGGAGCACATCTACACGGGCAACGGCGTGTCCGAGCTCATTCAGCTTTCGATGAACGCGCTGCTCGACAATGGCGACGAGATCCTGATCCCCAGCCCCGACTATCCGCTGTGGACGGCGTGCGCAACCCTTGCCGGCGGTCATCCCGTGCATTATCTGTGCGACGAACAGGCCGATTGGTATCCCGACCTGGAGGATATGGAGTCCAAGATCACGAGCGCGACCAAGGCCCTCGTCATCATCAACCCCAACAACCCCACGGGCTCGGTCTATCCGCGCGAGGTGCTCGAAGGCATCGTCGAGATCGCGCGCAGGCACCAGTTGATGATCTTTGCCGACGAGATCTATGACCGTCTGTGCATGGACGGCTACGAGCACGTCTCGATTGCTTCGCTCGCGCCCGACCTGCCCTGCGTCACCTTTAGCGGCCTTTCCAAGTCACACATGATCGCGGGCTACCGTATTGGCTGGATGGTGCTTTCGGGCAACCAGCGCTGCATGAGCGACTTTATTATGGGCATCAACATGCTTTCGAACATGCGCCTGTGCTCTAACGTCCCGGCTCAGTCGATCGTTCAGACGGCGCTCGGCGGTCATCAGTCCGTTAACGACTACATCCGCCCCGGCGGCCGTGTCTACGAGCAGCGCAACTTTGTGTACGAGGCGCTCAGCAAGATCGACGGCATCTCGGTGGTCAAGCCGCGCGCGGCGTTCTACATCTTCCCCAAGATGGATGTGAAGAAGTTCAACATCACCGATGACGAGCAGTTTGCCCTTGACCTGCTGCACGAGAAGAAGATCCTGATCACGCGCGGCGGCGGCTTTAACTGGGCCGAGCCCGACCACTTCCGCATCGTGTACCTGCCGCGCATGGAAGTGCTCAAAGAGTCCCTCGAAGACCTTGCCGACTTCTTTGATCACTACCGTCAGAGCTAATTGGGATAGAAGCTCCGCACTATGAAAAGCTCCCTGCAGTTGCTTGGCTGCGGGGAGCTATTTTGTGGACCTGCGGGGCGTGGGAAATGCTTGACCGGCGGAACTTATATAACGGTGCCCTGGCAGTGGTCGATTTCGTGTTGGATGATCTCGGCGGTGTAGTCCGAGAAGTTCTTGATGCGGTGCACGAAGTTTTCGTCCAGATACTCCACTTTAATGCGGCGATAACGTGTGCAGGGGCGCTCGCCGACGAGCGAGAGGCAACCTTCGCTCGTCTGGTAGGCGTTGACCTGCTCAAGAATCTGCGGGTTGTACATGAGCAACGACTTGCTGCCGTCTTTTACGCAGATGATGCGCTTGCGTACGCCGATCATGTTGGCGGCAAGCCCCACACACTCGTGCTCATGCTCGTGCAGCGTGTCCAGAAGATCCTGCCCGGTCGCGGCATCTTCGGGGCTGGCATTCTCGGAGGGCAGGCGTAAAAAGAACTCGGACTTCATGATGGGTTTGATCATGGCGGGCTCCTTATGGTGGGCGTTTGATTTTAGTCATGATACCGCGACATGTCGCATTAATGTGTGCACATAGATTCTGCAGCTAGATTGGCGGACGACACCATAAACTAATGGACGTTTTGCCGAGAGGCATGATTTATAAGCGCAAAAGAGTGCGCGACGGGCCCCGCGAATGGGGCGATGATGCCCGAGAGGGCCAAGAAGGAGTCTCATGTCTGAGAACGAAGAGATCATGAACGAGACCGAGAACGAGACCATGGCTGCCGAGGTTGAGGCAGTCGAGACCGTGGAGACCGAAGCTGCCGAGGTTGAGGCTGCTGACGAGGTTTCCGCCGAGGAGGAGGCCGAGGTTGTCGAGGCCGCCGCTGACTACGATGACGAAGAGCTGATGGACAAGATGCAGAAGGCCGCCCGCCTGCTGCGTAGCCGTCGCTTTGCTATTTCCAAGGAGGAGGAGGCCAAGGCCGAGCGCATGGCGAACATCGAGCGCGCCATTAAGCTCCTTGACCTCAAGCCCAAGATGGAGCAGAAGGAGATGTCCGATCTGCTGGGCATGCGCCTTCGTGAGCTCGATGGCCTGATGGCCGAGGCCGAGGCTGCCGATCTGGTCGGTCGCATCGACGACGCCGAGGGCGATATGCGCAAGATCGTCGTCTTCGCTGCTGAGGATGCTGCCGAGGGCCTGACCGAGCTTGCCAACAAGAAGGAGAAGCTCCTGCCCGAGCTTTCTTACGAGGAGGCCACCGAGCTGATGGCTGCCCTCGATAAGGTTATCGCCCCGCTCGTCGCCATGGGCCTGGACGAGGACCGCGGTCCTCGCGGCGGTCGTGACGATCGCGGTGGCCGTGGCGGCGACCGTGGCGGTCGTGGCGGCTTTGGCGATCGCGGTGGCCGTGGTGGCGACCGCGGTGGTCGCGGTGGCGATCGTGGCGGCCGTGGCGGCTTTGGTGACCGTGGCGGCGACCGTGGCGGTCGTGGCGGCTTCGGCGGCAACCGTGGTGGCTATGGTGACCGCGGTGGCAACCGTGGTGGCTTTGGCGGCAACCGCGGCAACGACCGTGGCGGCCGCGGTGGCGACCGTGGCGGCCGTAACGGCGGCGGCTTCCGCGGCAACCGCTTCTAATTAGTTACGCGGTTTTACCAAACCGCGTAACCAGTTGACGCTGCGCGCCCACCAGAGCGACAACTTGTCATTCAAAGAGGACGGCATGACCAGAAGGTCTATGCCGTCCTCTTTTCATGCCAATTTGTTCGCTCTGGCGGGCGCTCGCTGTCCGTCCTCTACCTGCGGCGTTGTCACGGTCCAAGGTAGTCATTGGGGACGTTCTTTAATGACTAGTCAGAATGAGAGTGGATAATCTCCCGGTTTTGGCTTGAATGTTGGCTCAAAGTGGGAGATTATCCACTCTCAATTTGTAAGTGTCCGATAATCCACTTTCGTTTTATCTGCCTACATCTGCAGGAATAGTTCGTGCAGGCGGGTGTCTTCGTCGAGTTCGGGGTGGAAGGTTACGCCGAGCTGGTTGCCCTGACGGGCGGCGACGATGCGGCGGTCGACTTCGGCCAGGGCTTTCGCGTCTCCATGGACCTCCACAATGCGCGGGGCGCGGATAAACGTCAGCGGCACCTTACCGTCGATGCCGTCGACATGCCCTGTGGTGCGAAAGCTGCCGAGTTGGCGGCCGTAAGCGTTGCGCTCCACGAGCACGTCCATGGTTGCCAGACGCGGCGTTCCCTTGTCGTCGTGTGCGGCCAGTTCGCGTGCCAGCAGGATGAGCCCGGCGCAGGTTCCCAATACGGGCATGCCGTTGCCGATGCGTGTCCTGAGCTCATCAAGCATTCCCAGCTCGTCGAGAAGCTTGCCCTGTACCGTCGACTCGCCGCCGGGAAGTACCAGGCGATCAAAGTTCTGCTTCAAATCGGCTGCCTGCCTCAGCTCAATACAATGTGCGCCTAGCTCGGACAGCCTTGCCTCGTGCTCGGCAAAAGCGCCTTGGACCGCCAGCACGGCGACCGTCTGGTCTGCGTAATCGCTCATGTGCGATCCTTTCTGCCGGACTAGCGCCCGCGCTCCTCCATGATGATCTCGATTTCGTCGGCGTTGATGCCGACCATGGCCTCACCCAGGTCTTCCGAAAGCTCGGCGATGAGCTTGGCATCGGTGAAGTTGGCGACGGCCTTGACGATGGCGGCGGCGCGCTTGGCGGGGTCGCCGCTCTTGAAGATGCCCGAGCCCACAAAGACGCCCTCGGCACCCAGCTGCATCATCAGCGCAGCGTCGGCAGGGGTTGCCACGCCGCCAGCAGCAAAGTTTACGACGGGGAGCTTGCCCGTGGCATGGACCTCGCGCACCAGCTCGACCGGAACCTGCAGCTGCTTGGCTGCTTCAAAGAGCTCGTCGTCGCGCAGGGCAACAACGTCGCGGATCTGCTTTTGGATCTTGCGCATGTGGCGCACGGCCTGGACAACGTCGCCCGTGCCCGGCTCGCCCTTTGTGCGGATCATCGTGGCGCCCTCGGCAACGCGGCGCAGCGCCTCTCCCAGGTCGCGAGCACCGCAGACAAACGGGACGTCAAACTGGGTTTTGTCGATGTGATAGACATCATCGGCAGGGGAGAGGACCTCGGACTCATCGATGTAGTCGATCTCGATGGCCTGCAGGACCTGCGCCTCGACGATGTGGCCGATGCGGCATTTGGCCATAACGGGGATGGAGACGGCCTCCTGAATGCCCTTGATCATCTTGGGGTCACTCATGCGCGACACGCCGCCCGCGGCACGGATGTCTGCCGGAATGCGCTCGAGTGCCATGACGGCGCAGGCGCCCGCCTCCTCGGCGATGCGTGCCTGCTCGGGCGTGGTGACGTCCATAATGACGCCGCCCTTGAGCATCTGCGCGAGCTCGCGGTTGAGTTTGACGCGATCGGCCTTGCTGGTCTGTTCTGCCATGGTTGCTCCCTTGGTTGGCATGTGCATTGCTTGACGGAACATCCTATAGGGGAGCTGGGTATGGCGGAATACTCAGTTTTCGAGATAATAACAAGGTCAGACTAATACCAGATTGAATGACACGATAAGGCCAGGTGCCGAACTCATGCTTGACTATAACTTGGATAAACGCGGTGAAGCATCGCTCTATGAGTATGTTTACCAGCAAATTCGAGACGATATCGTCGCCGGCCGCATTGCCGCGGGGGAGCACCTGCCCTCCAAGCGTGCCTTTGCCAGTCATCTGGGAATTAGCGTTATTACTATCGAGAATGCATATAGTCAGTTGCTTGCCGAGGGCTATATTTGCTCAAAGCCTCGCCGTGGCTACTATGCGTGCGAGCTTCCCGAAGCCCCGGTTCTGGCTTCGGCTGCGGAGGATGCCGATCGAGATTCCGCTCCTGCGGGCCTTAACACACATGATGCTGGTGGACAGTCTGAGCAATTCGCTCTGCTTTCTCCATCTGCCTTGGAAGCCGCGCGCCTCTGGCAAAGTGCTCTGCGGGCAACGCTGACGTCCGAAGATGAGCGCGAAATCTTCTCTCCCGCACCTGCACAGGGTACCGCTCGGCTGCGGTGCGCAATTGCGCATCATCTTCGCGGGACGAGGGGCATGAACGTCAATCCCGACAACATCGTCATCGGCGCGGGCGCTCAGCTGCTTGACACGATGCTGGTTCAGCTGCTTGGCACGGACAAGATTTACGCCGTTGAGGATCCGGGCTACTTGCGTCTGACGCGCATCTATCAGGCCATGGGCTGCAAGGTGCGGCATATTCCGCTGGATGGTGAGGGCGTTAACTTGGGCGAGCTGCTCGATGCCGGGGCGGATGTTCTTCACCTAATGCCGTCTCATCAATATCCGACTGGCCTGGTGACGAGCATCGCGCGTCGCTACGCACTGCTGAGCTGGGCTGCCGATCGGTCGGGTCGATACCTCATCGAAGATGACTTTGATTGCGATTTTCGCCTTGCTGGCAAGCCGATCCCAGCGCTCGCATCGATCGATGCTGCCCAATCGGTCATCTACACCAATACCTTTTCTAAGAGCCTGTCATCGGCCCTGCGTTTGGCGTATATGGTGCTGCCGGATGAGCTGATGGATCGGTTTAGACGTGAGCTTGGTTTTTATGCC
>CAKUCJ010000012.1 GCA_934643435.1 uncultured Collinsella sp. | reverse complement strand
GATGTCTACACGGGCGCGGGCCGTCAGGCAAACCAGGCGGTAAGCCCGGTTTTCATGAGCGTTCTTAAAACGTTTTGCATCATTGCGGCTATCTTTATGACGATCGGCGTCGCCCGTGTGGCACTTGCCGGCGTTACGGCCCAGGTGCTCAACGGCAACGCCGAGCTCACCAGCACGCTCGAGAAGGCGACCGACGAGAGCTCTGACCTTGAGGTCATGCATTCGGTCTATGGCGCCGACACGCGTATTCGCGACCTTGCCGGAGCCTATGGCATGGTGGAGCCGAGCGAGAGCGTTACGCTTGATTTTTCGCAGGATGCAGCCGCGGGCGCTAGTTCGACTGCGGTCGCGCAGTAATAAGACGGTAGCTGAGTATGACAAATGACTATCGCCGCGGTCCCGACGGGAGCCGTGGGTCTGGACGTCCCTCTTCGCGGGGACGTTCTGGTTATCAAGGAACGGGTCGGCCATCTTACAACGCGGGGCCGTCCTATGGCAACGACCCCGCGTCTCGTCTTCGTGGATCGGGTGGACCTCGGGTGCGCAATACGGCCGCGCGCAAGGGGTCATCGTCTGAATGGGTTACGGGAACACCGCTGCCTCGTCGTAATGTCGTTATGGCGGGCATCGGGCTCGGCCTTGCCGCGGGCGTTTTCCGCCTTGCCGACTATCAGATCGTGAATGCTGGCAAGCTGCGTGAACGTGCGGACGCCCGCCGCCTGTTGGCACAGACGCTCTACGCCAAGCGTGGCACTATCTACGATCGCAACGGTAACGTGCTGACGTCGTCGGTCGAATGCCGCAATGTCGCCGTGAATCCCCAACTGGTCGAGGATGTCGACAAGACCGTCTCGGCGCTGGTCAAGGCCACCGGTATCGATAAAAAGACTTGTCGCAAGCTGGTGTTGTCCGATGGCACCTGGGTGTATATCAAGCGCCAGGTGGATGAGGATGACGCCGCCGCCCTGGAAAAGAAGAATCTTCCCGGCGTGCTCTTTGAGCAGGCGATGAAGCGGGTCTACCCGTATGGGAATCTGGCCTCTCAGGTGCTGGGTGTCGTAAACGTGGACAACGTTGGCCTGACGGGTCTCGAAAAACAATATGACGAGTTGCTGACCGGAACGAACGGCTCGCTTGTGCGTGAGCGCGCGAGGGACGGCGGCTATATCGCGGGCGGTGCCTATAAAAAGGTTGCCGCGGTCGATGGCGTGGACATTGTGACGACGATCGACGTCAATATTCAGCGTGCGGCGGAAGACGCCTTGGCTGAGGCGGTTGAGAAGACTAAGGCCAAAAACGGCTCGGCCTTGGTGACCGACCCGACGACGGGAGAGATTCTGGCCGCCTGCTCGTATCCGACCTACGATCAGACCGATTTGGAAAACGCCAAGACCGAGGACATGAACCTTCGTCTGGTGACGGATGCCTACGAGCCCGGTTCGGTCTTTAAGACGCTGGTGGCAGGCGCTGGGTTTGACTTGGGCGCTGTGCGCACGAGCACGTCGTTTGAGGTTCCCGCGAGCATCAAGGTGGGCGACGATACCGTTACCGATGCCGATAAGCGCGACTACACCATGACCATGGACGTGCGCGAGATGATGCGCCGTTCGTCCAATGTCGGCTTTGTTCTGGTGGGGCGCAAAATCGGGGCCGATGATTTTGCGTCCTACGTGGACAAATGGGGAATCGGGCACAGCTCGGGTGTCGATTTTCCGGGCGAGAGCCTGGGTATCGTCAAGGAACGCGATCAGTACGATGGCGCCACTTTGGGCGCGATGAGCTTTGGCCAGGCGCTGTCCGTATCGCCGATTGAGGTCGCGCGTGCCGTGGGCGGTATCGCCAATGGCGGCGTGATGATGACGCCGCACTTCTACAAGTCAAGTAAGGGCGATGAGAAGGATTGGGGCGAGGGCGAGCGTGCGATTTCCGAGGACGCCGCCTCGCAGGTGACATCGTGCATGCAAACGGTCGTGGCCGAGGGAACGGGCGTTGGCGGTGCGGTGGACGGCTACGACGTGGCGGGCAAGACGGGTACGGCCGAGCGTGCTGACGAGAACGGTGGCTACCTCAAAGAGAATTACATGTCGTCCTTTATGGGATTTGCCCCGGCGCAGTCGCCCAAGGTTCTGTGCTACATCACCCTCGACGGAACCCCGTCAGGCTCGGACGCCGCCGCGGTGCCGTTCCAGTCCATTATGGCCAACGCGCTCAACGTGTTGGGAGTCCCGCACACCAAGTAGGGGGTTACAATCTATGGCGTGGCCGGTCGGTTAATCTGGGCGTTCACACGCCCTGCACCACGCTTGCGTGGCGCTGGGATACAATACGCCGATAGCATTATTAGGTTTACAGGGGAGCTGCAATGATAGAGATCGCCGTCAACAACCTCGCGGCCGCGACAGGG
Source organism: uncultured Collinsella sp. (assembly GCA_934643435.1). Lineage (GTDB taxonomy): Bacteria > Actinomycetota > Coriobacteriia > Coriobacteriales > Coriobacteriaceae > Collinsella. The sequence continues at coordinate 10,249 of CAKUCJ010000012.1, read as the reverse complement.
GCCCGAACCGTGACGGGAGAAGCCGATCGGATATGCCGCGGTTGCGTAATCGACTCGCGCCAGGTTGAGGAGGGCACGATATTCGTCGCCTTCCCGGGTGAAAAAGTCGACGGCAATGACTTTGCTTCCCGCGCCGTCGAGTCGGGCGCCGGTGCTGTCGTGATGACGCGCGAGCCCGATGCCGAGCTGCTTTCGCTGGCCCAGGAGGCGGATTGCGCCATCCTGCATACCGATGACCCCGAGGAGTTTTTGCTGCGCCTGGCTCATGCCTATCGTTTGGAGCTCGGCTGCCTGGTGATTGGTATTACCGGGTCTATCGGCAAGACGACGACCAAGGACGTGCTCGCTGCGGTGCTTTCCAAGCGCTACCGCGTCTGGGCCACCAAGGGCAACTACAACAACCTGATCGGCATGCCGCTCACGGTTCTTGCCGCCCCGGCCGATACCGAGGTTCTGGTGCTCGAGATGGGCATGAACCATTTCCATGAGATTGAGCGCCTGTCTCACTCCGCCAATCCCAACTTGGCCATCGTGACCAAGATCGGTACCTCCCACATTGGCATTCTGGGCAGCCGCGAGAATATCGCTCGCGCCAAGTCCGAGATCGTTGGCGGCATGTGCGCCGCCGGCGATCTTCTCCCGCTGCTGGTTTTGGGCGGCGAGGACGACTTTACCCCGTTCATCCGTGACACGTTTGCTGGACCTGCGGGCATCGACGTGATGCTGGCAGGCGTTTCGGACGACGATGAGGTTCGTGCGTACGACATTCGCGTTGACGATGAGGGGCGCCCGGTCTTTACGCTTGACTTTGGCATGGGCGAGACCATCGATACCCTGCTCGCCATTCCCGGCGTTCAGTCCGTCCCCAATGCCGTCAAGGCAGCGGCGGTTGCGTATCGCCTTGGCGTGACGCCCGAGCAGATCGATGCTGCCTTTAGGGGTCTTACGATTACCGGACACCGCCAGGAGATCAAGCGCGCCAAGAGCGGCGCTCGCGTTATCGACGACTCATATAACGCCAGTGCCGAATCGATGGCCGCGGGCCTTGACTTGCTGTGCTCGCTTTCGTGCGCCGGCTCGCGCATGGCCATTTTGGGCGAGATGGGCGAGATGGGCGACGAGGCCCCTCGCATGCATGAGCTTGTGGGCGCCTATGCGGCGGCCAAGAAACTCGATATGCTCGCGTGCGTCGGCGGCGAGCTTGCCCAGCGCATGGCCGAGGCCGCGCGCATGATGGGCATGGATGAGGATCGTATCCAGGTGTTCTCCGACTATCAGCAGGTGCTCGACCGCATGGGTGGCGCACTTGAGGAACATGACGTCGTGCTGGTCAAGGGCTCCCGCTTCGTTGAGCTCGATCGCTTTGTGGAAGGTGTGTGCTAGCCCATGTTCGGCAATCCTTCGTATCCTACGTACCAGGCTTTTTTGGGACTGGGCATTGCTGCTGCCATCGCGATGCTGCTCATGCCGTGGTGGATCAAGCTCCTAAAGGTCGAGGGTATCGGTCAGCAGGTCCGCGCCGATGGTCCCAAGCGTCACTTGATTAAGCAGGGCACGCCCACCATGGGCGGCGTCATCATCCTGGTCGCCGTTTCGCTGACTTGCCTTTTGATGGGCGAGCTCACTACCGAGCTCGTGCTTGTGCTGCTCGCCACGCTGGCAACCGGCGTCCTTGGCCTCATCGATGACCTGACCTCCGTCACGCACGGTCGCTCGCTCGGCCTGACGCCCCACGCCAAGATGATTGGCCTCACCATCATCTGCGTTGCCTTTACCGTGCTTGCCGTCAACTGGTGCGGCGTTGCCCCCGAGATTCGTTTTCCCGGTGGTCTGGCGATTGATCTTGGCGTTCTTTCGACGACCATTTGCGGCCTCTCTTTCCCGTGGCTCTACATTGTCTTTTGCTGGCTGATGATCGCGGGTCTTTCCAACGCTGTAAACCTGACCGACGGTCTGGACGGCCTTGCTGGCGGTACGTCCATGATCGCCATGCTTGCTATGGCTGCTATGGCGTTTTTGCACGGTGACGTGAACCTGTCTATCTTCTGCACGGCGTGTGCCGGTGCCTGCCTGGGCTTTTTGTGGTTCAACTGCTATCCCGCGAGTATCTTTATGGGCGATACCGGCTCGCTGGCGCTGGGTGCCGCTTTTGCCTGCACCTCCATCATCACCAACACCGAGGTCGTATCCCTCATCATCGGCGGCCTGTTTATCGTCGAGACCCTGTCGGTCATGATTCAGGTCGTCTATTTTCACTTTACGCACAAGCGCGTCTTTCTCATGGCGCCCATCCATCATCATTTCGAAAAGAAGGGCTGGGCCGAGACTAAGGTCGTCATCCGTTTTTGGATTGTCGCCGCGGCCTTTGGAGCCCTGGGTCTCGCTTTGTTCTTCCAGTTGGGATAGTGGTCTTTCATGCCTCTTGCTGATGTCTTTAGCCTGCTCGTTTTGGGTCAGGGTAAGTCCGGTCTCGATGTCGCCCGCTGGGCGCTCGCGCACCCCGAGCGCGTGAGCGATGTTACCGTGTACGGTGGCGGCACGTCCGAGCCCAACGATGCCACACGTGCGCTCGAGGCGAGCGGGGCTTCGTTTGTCTATGGAACCGAGCAGGTCGAGGGCTCGTTTGACGTGTGCGTGACGTGCCCGGGCATCTCGGAGTTCTCGGTATTCTTTAAGGCCGGGCGCGACCATGCTGCCCAGATTATGGGTGAGCCTGAGTTCGCCTATCGTCTGTCTCCCCAAAATTGGATTGCCATTACGGGCACCAACGGCAAGACGACCACTACGTCGCTGACCGACTACCTGCTCAAGGCTGCGGGCGAGGCGAGTGTGGCCGTGGGCAACATCGGTGAGCCGCCGGTTAACGAGGTCGATGGCCGCGCGCATAACGAGTGGTTCGTGGCGGAGCTTTCGAGCTATCAGATCGCAACGACCCAGGAGCTTCATCCCCGTGTGGCGGTGCTGCTCAACATCACTCCCGATCACCTGGGTTGGCACAAGAGCCATAAGAACTACGCGCTCGCCAAGATTAAGCTGTTCGAGAATATGGCTGACGACGACCTGGTGATTATCGACGTCGAGGATGCCGGTATTCACGAGTTCGATGAGTATATCTATGTTCCGGGTCGCCGCATCTGCAAGGTCGCTTTTGACGAGCCTGCGGGCGAGGACGCCGCGTTTGTGCGCGACGGCAAGATGATCGTGCGCCTGAAGGGCGTCGAGACCACGCTCGTCGATACGTCCGACCTTAAGATTTCGGGTCACCATAATGTGATCAATGCCCTGTGCGCTGCCACGGCGGCCCTGACGGTCGGCGCCGATATCGACGGCGTGTGCCGCGGCCTGACCTCGTTCCAGCCGCTGGAGCATCGTGTTGAGCCCTGCGGAGAGATCGATGGTGTGCGCTACGTCAACGATTCCAAGGCAACGAATACCGATGCGGTCGAAAAGGCGCTGACGGCATTTCCCGATGACGATGTGATCTTGCTGCTCGGCGGTCACGATAAGGGAACGCCGCTCGAGTCCTTTGCCCGCGTTGTCATGGACAACGTGCGATCGGTGGTCTGCTTTGGCGATGCGCGCGAGCGCTTTACCGCCGCTATGGACGAGGCGGACGTCGATGGTGATGTCGATATCGCCCAGGCCGACGACTTGCGCGATGCCGTGGATGTCGCCCGCTCGCTTTCGAGCCGTGGCGATGTGATTCTGCTGTCTCCTGCCTGCTCTTCGTTTGATGAGTTCTCGGGCTACGAGGAGCGCGGCCGCGTGTTTAAGGACTATGTGGCCCAGCTTGCCGCCGCGTCGAATGCGCAAATGGAATAGGGGTTGCCGGTGAGAGAGGAGAGCCCCCGACAGAGTATGAGGAGGCCCGACTCGGACCGTGCTTCCTCGCAACGCACCACACCGCGCGCAGGCCGTGGTGCGCAGGGCATTGGCGAGCGCTATATCGCCGGTGTTCCCGCACGCATCATGCGACCTCGTCTGGTCTTTTTGACCTGCCTATTCTCGCTGGTCTGTTTTGGCCTGCTGATGGTGTACTCGGCATCTTCGGTCGAGGCGCTTCACGAGAACGGCTCCGCGACGTACTTCCTGTTCCGACAGTTTATTTTCACCGTTATCGGTGTTGCCGCCCTCGAGTTCATTGCGCGCATCGCACCCGACAGCTGGTTTGAGGAAGGCGCGCTTAAGTTTGCCCTTGGCGCTATGGTGATCTTGCTGTTCGCTGTGTTTCTTTTCGGCAGCGGCAGCCGTGGCGCGACGCGCTGGCTGAGCATTGCAGGTATTCAGTTCCAACCGTCTGAGTTTCTTAAACCATTTGCTATTGCCTATTCGGCTATCATGCTTGACCGCTTTTTTTCACCCGGCGGCAACATCAATGATTTTATTCGTAACATGGGCGTCTATTTGGGCCCGTCGATTTTCCTGATTTTCATTCAGCCTGACTTCGGCACCATCCTGATCATCTTGTTGACCCTCGTGTGCATGGCGTTGTTTGCGGGTTTGGACCCTCGATTTATCATTTGGACTGCCCTCGCTGGTGTTCTTGTTATTGCGATCGCCCTGATTGCCGAGCCGTATCGTATGGTGCGTATTCAGGTTGCATGGAATCCTTGGGCCGACGAGTACGGAGACGGCTATCAGGCAACGCTCGCCATCATGGCGTTTGCTTCGGGCGGACTGTTCGGCCGCGGTATCGGTAACTCCACCATGAAGTACTCGTATTTGCCCGAGGCGCATAACGACTACATCCTGGCCATCATCGGCGAGGAGGTCGGCTTTTTTGGCACGCTGCTGTTTTTCTTGGTGTTTGCGCTGCTGATCTACTCGGCGTTTCGAATCGCCGAGCAGGCTACCGATCGTCGCGGCGCGCTCATGGCTTCGGGCTCTGCGGTTATCCTCGCGGTGCAATTTTTGATTAACGCGCTGGGCATTCTCAACGTGTTTCCCATGACGGGCAAGCCACTGCCGTTCATCAGTTACGGCGGCTCGTCGATTATCGTGTCGCTCATGCTTGCCGGGCTTATCTTGCGTGTCTCGTACGAGAGCGCTCGACGCGATGAATACGATCGTCGCCGCGACAGCTTTGCCGTTATGGACGAGAGCACTGCCGGTGTTCCCCATGCGCGCGGAGAGCGCTCGTCGCGTGGCGGTTTTACCGTCTTGAACGGATTCGCTTCGGAGTCGGATGTCCGTCCCCGGCCGCGCACGGCGCCGCAGGGTCGCCCACAGCGACCGACGCCACGCAATACGGGCGGCGGATATAATCGAATCGACCTTAATTCGGACCCGTCGGCGCGCTTGCGCACCGACGACCAGGGCCCGCGTGTACGAAGGGACTACCATGACCGATAAGTTGACCGTTGCCATTGCAGCCGGCGGAACGGCGGGACATATCAACCCCGCGCTCGCTTTGGCCGAGGAACTGCGTGACCGTGGCCACCACGTTGTGTTTGTGGGCCAGTCGCACAAGCTCGAGGGTCGTTTGGTTCCCGATGCCGGGTTCGATTTTGTGCCCATTACCGTCACGGGCTTCGACCGTTCCCGTCCCTGGACGGCGCTGACTTCGCTGTGGCGTGTCAATAAGGCCAAGCGAGCGCTCGGTAGCCACTTCTCTAAGGTCGGCAAGCCCGATGTTGCTATTGGTTTTGGCGCCTATGTCGAGGTCCCGCTGCTGGGCTGGTGCAAGGGCGTAGGCGTTCCGTACCTGCTGCACGAGCAGAACTCCGTTCCGGGCTTGGCAAATAAGATGATGAGTTCGCATGCCGCCCGTGTCTGCATCTCGGTGCCGGCGGCGCGCTCTGCGTTTGAGCGCGAGGGCGATCCGGACCATGTGCTCATGACCGGCAACCCCGTGCGCCGCTCTGTGATCGAGGGCGATCGCGCTCGCGGCCGCAAGGCTCTCGATGTGCCCGAGGGCGCCACATTCCTGCTGGTCTTTGGCGGCTCACTTGGTGCCCAGCATCTGAACGAACGCGTTGCCTCGCTCAAAAACGAGCTGCTTTCACGCGAGAATCTCTATGTTTTGCATTCGACGGGAGCCGACGGCTTTGAGGATACCGAGCGCGCTCTTGCCCTGACACCCGAGGAGGCAAGGCGGTATCGCGTCCAGCCCTACATCGACAACATGGGCGATATGCTGGCCGCTGCCGATTTGGTGCTTTCGCGCTCGGGAGCTTCGAGCGTTGCCGAGATCGCCGCGCTTGCCGTGCCTTCGGTGCTGGTGCCCTATCCGCATGCAACTGCCGACCATCAAACTACCAATGCCCGCTATCTAGTCGATGCCGGCGCCGGTGCGCTCTGCGCCGATGCCGATATCGATGCTCGGGCGTTTGCCGATGAGCTGCTCCATTTGGTCGACGATGCCGCGGCGCGCGATGCCATGCGCCAGGCCGCACGTGGCTTGGCACAGGACCGTGCTGCCGTCCTTTTGGCCGACGCGGTAGAAGGATTGCGTTAGTTAGACGGGATATCGCGGGTCGCCCTCGCGCGGATGCGGTAGGTGCGGTACAGTTAACGGGTTACAGGCAGTGTTTACGCAAGGAGTACACGAGCACATGGCTGATTCCCAGACTGCAACCTCCGCGCCCGAGTTCAAGAGCGCCCATTTTATCGGTATCGGTGGCGCCGGCATGAGCGGCATCGCCCTTGTCCTTCACGAGCGCGGTTATGCCGTTACCGGCTCCGACCTTAAGACGTCGCGCTACATTCGCCAGCTTACCCGCGCCGGCGTGAAGGTGCACGTGGGCCATGAGGCCGCCACCATCGACGAGGTCAAGCCCGACGTCATCGTGGTTTCCACCGCTATTCCCGAGTCCAACCCCGAGCTTGTTCGTGCGCGCGAGCTGGGTATTCCCGTGTGGCCTCGTGCCAAGATGCTCTCGGCTTTGGGGCACGGCTACACCACTGTCGCCGTCGCCGGCACCCACGGCAAGACCACGACCTCTTCGATGTGCGCCACCATGCTCGATCGCATGGGCCTGGACCCCAGCTTCCTGATCGGTGGTATTGTCGAGGGCTATGATACCAACGGTAAGAACGGCTCAGGTGACTACTTTGTCGCCGAGGCGGATGAGTCCGACAGCTCTTTCCTGTTCCTGAACCCCAACGTGGTCATCGTGACCAATGTCGAGGCCGACCATCTCGACCACTACTCGGGTATCGAGGAAATCGAGGCCACCTTTGCCAAGTTTATGGGCCTGGTGGGCGAGGACGGTACCGTCATCGTCTGTGGTGAGGATCCGCATCTGGTCGAGCTTGCCAAATCGACGGGGCGTCGCGTGCTTTCCTACGGATTCGCCGAGTCCAACGACATCGTCTGCGTGCATCCGGACGTCAAGGGCATCCAGAGCGACTTTATCGTGCGCTTTGAGGACGGCACCGAGCACGCTGTCGAGATCAAGAGCAACCCCGGCCGCCACAACATGCTCAACGCCACGGCGGTCCTTACGGTCGCCCATGTTCTGGGGCTCGATATCGACGCCGCCGCAAAGGCGCTTTCGAGTTTTGAGGGCGTCCGCCGTCGCTTTACCCACGTGGGCGACATCGACGGCATCACCGTGGTCGACGACTACGGCCATCATCCCACCGAGATCAAGGCGACGCTCGCTGCCGCTTCGTCGCTGGGCTACAAGCACGTCGACGTCGTGTTCCAGCCGCACCGCTACTCGCGTCTGCAGGCTCTGTGCGATGACTTTGCCGACGCCTTCGCCAATGCCGACAAGCTGCTGCTGATTGACGTCTTCTCCGCCGGAGAGATGCCCATTCCGGGCGTCACTTCCAAGATGCTCGCCGATACCGTGCGTGCCAAGCACCCCGGTAAGGAGGTCGTGTACTGCTCCAGCCGTCTTGAGCTCAACGAGGAGCTCGAGAAGATGGTGGGCGAGGGCGACCTGCTGCTTACCATGGGCGCCGGTGACGTCACGACGGTCGGCCCCGAGTTCATCGAGTATCTGACTGCTAAGAAAGACGCTTAAGCCCCATGGGTCTATTTAACGCCGTCATGGCGCTTTCGGGCATGATCGATACGGATGTAATCGAGGATGAACGCCTCGCTCGCCATACGAGCTATCGTATCGGCGGCAAGGCCGACCTCTTTGTGACCTGTCACAGCTATCATGCCCTGCGTCGCGCCGTGGCGGTGCTCGACCGCGAGCAGGTGCCATGGGTCATCATCGGCAAGGGTTCCAACCTGCTTGTTGCCGATGCGGGCTATCGCGGCGCCGTCATTTCGCTGGGGCGCGAGTTCCAGCGCACGGTTGTCGCCGAGGATGGTTGCACGCTGACGGTCGGTGCAGGCGTGATGTTCGCGCGCCTGGTCAACGACGCGCTGTCGCGCAGCCTTTCTGGCCTTGAATTTGCGGTTGGCATTCCCGGCTCCGTCGGCGGTGCCGTGTCCATGAATGCCGGCACGCGAAACGAGTGGATCGGCTCGCTGATCGAGGACGTCGTTACGTTTGATCCGGGCTCCGGCATCAAGCACTATGCGGGTTCCGAGATCGCCTGGGGCTACCGTGAGTGCAGCTTGCCGCGCAACGAGATCATTCTCGAGTGCGTGCTCAAGCTTAAGCCTGCACCCAAGGCCGATATCCGCGAGCGCATGGAGCGGTACCTGACGCGGCGCAGGCGCACGCAGCCCATGGGCCGCGCATCCTGTGGGTCGGTCTTTCGCAACCCGCCCGATGCGAGCGTGGGAAAGCTCATTGAGGATTGTGGATTAAAGGGTTTTTCGATTGGCGGCGCGGAAGTATCGCCCGTACACGCTAATTTTATCGTTAATAACGGAACCGCCTCGGCCGATGACGTGGCCGCGGTTATCAGGCATGTGCACGGAAAGGTGAGGGAGGCGTATGGCATCGAGCTCAGACCGGAAGTTAAATTCCTCGGCTTCTAGAGCATCGAAACCAACCTTCCGCCGCGCCGGAGGGCGTTCCGGCGCACCATCCCAGCCTCAACGTAAATCTGTTATGCCCTCCAAACCGGCTGGGTCCGTACGGCCCGCCAAGCGTCCTGTTGTCGGTTCGCAGCTTGGTGGGCGCCCCGTTGCCAAAAAGATGACTCGTCCGGCATCACGTTCTTCGGTTACATCCAAGCCGGCGACAGGTGTTAAGCCCTCTCGTTCTATGACGGCGCCCAAGTCCACTCGCCCCGTAGCGACGCCCAAGTCCTCCCTGGGGGCCAAGGCGACGCATGCCGGCCATACGTTGGGTGGCGCCAAGCCGCGCTCGCTGACGTCGGTGCCCGCCGCCAAGGCGACTTCGGTCAAAAAGGGTATCAACCCCCTGACATCGCTGGGTGCCATGGCAAGCAAGACATCCGATGCAGCCTCCGTCGTTAAAGGTAAGGGCAAGATCGTGGGCGGTCTCCTGGCGGCCGTGGCCGTGCTTGCCGTCGTTGCCATCGTCGTCATCAACTCCGGCCTGTTCGCCGCCACCGATATCCAGATTCAGGGTAGCGAGCACGTGACCAAGCACGATGCCATCCAGCTGATCGATCTGCCCGAGAACACGTCGCTCTTCAACGTGAATCCCGACCAAATCACCGAGGACCTCAAGCAAAACCCGTGGGTCTCGGGTGTGGATGTCCAGCGTCAATTTCCCCACGCGCTCATCATCACGCCGACGGAACGTAAGGTAATCGCCATCGCGTATATCAGCTCGGATGACCTAGCTTGGGCCATCGGGGACGACGACACTTGGATCGCACCGCTGTCTACCTCAGTTGATGTTGACGACCAGGGAAATGTCGCCGCAACGGGGGAGGGCTCCAGCACCCTAACCGGCATCGATGCCGCTCTGGCGCTTGCTAAGCATTACGGTGCCGTGCTGCTAACCGACGTCTCGGCCGATGTCGCCCCGGTTTCGGGCCAGGCGGTGAGCTCCAAGGCGGTCAAAGCCGGCCTCGATTACGTCCGCGGGTTCTCGAGCGAGTTCTTGGGCCAGGTTAAGGATATTTCCACGCCTTCCGTCGAGGCCATTTCGGCAAATCTCGATAATGGCGTTGAGGTGTCGCTGGGCGATTCTGACGATATCGCCAAGAAAGAGCGCATTGTGACCAAGCTGCTTTCGCAGGTAGAGGGCGTAACCTATATCAATGTCCGTTCTCCGGGCAACTACACGTTTAGGAACGCGCCGACCGCATAGCATTCTGTATGGCTTTGTTGAGAGGCCATACCGCGCCGTTTATCTGGTTTGTTTGGTTTTCACGGTCAATTATTTGACTGATACGTTCATAATGTGCAAACATAATACGG
>CAKUCJ010000011.1 GCA_934643435.1 uncultured Collinsella sp. | reverse complement strand
ATATCCTCGCCACCGGTGTTACGGCACTTATCGCACACGCCCAGCGGCAGGTACACGCTCACGTTGGGATAGTCGGCCAGCACCGAGAACCAGGTCTCGGCCGTAATATCGCCCACGCAGGCAACGACGACCTCGTTCTCGCGCGGCATGCGCTTAAGGGCGCGCGTGCAGGTAACGTAGGCGGTCTCGTGGCTCGTAGCCGCAGAGACAATGTCGTCGTAGACGTTTTTGGGTGCAAGGCGCGGAGAGATGATCGCCTCGGTCGGGCAAGCAGCGGCGCACAGACCGCACTTACGGCAGGTATCGAGAATCTCGATGGCATCTTCCTCGACCTCGATAGCGTTGACCGGGCACACGTCCATGCACGCGGTGCAGCCGCTCTTTTCGTTTTTGCAGGTCAGACATGGAATCGTGTTGCCGCGCGGACGCTCCTTATAGTCGGCAGGATTCCACTGCGACGCTGACGGATCGAGTGCATCGGTCACGCCGCCAAGCGGGTTTTTAAGAAAGTCGAAACCCTTGCTGATCTCGATAATGTCATCAAATAGATCGTGTTCCTGCGCCATGCGCGGCCCCTCCCTGAGCAGTGCAAACAAGCAAGAGATAATGATACGCCATCGGCCCGTGCCTCGAGCAAATTACACGCGGAGCACCTTTGCGGCAAATAGCCTATGGCCTATCGCCGCCCCGATTGCACAAGGTCAATCAAGCGCCAAACTATGCCTCGCACATGAGCTGCACGAGCTTTTGTTTGGTCACCTTGGCCTGCTCGTTGGCCATATTACGCTCGTTTCTAAAGGCCGCATTTGCAACACTCTGCAGGTCGGCATCGGAAATCTCGCCAAGGCCCAGATCCTCGAGCGTCGTCGGCAGACCAACACGCTGGCAAAACTCGAGCACCTGATCAAGCTCGGGCGCACGCTCCAGACGAAGCTGAACCACCAGGCCAAACGCCACGGCCTCGCCGTGCATGGCCTTGCACTCAGGCAGAATCGTTAGACCGTTGGCGATGGCATGCGCCAACGCCAAGCCACCGCTCTCAAAGCCGACGCCCGAGAGCAGAATATTGCACTCGATCAGGCGCTCAACCGCCGGCGATGTACGCCCCTTTTTGAGATCGCGCTTGGCAGCGACGCCGCATTCCATAAGCGTGTCATAGCAGGCACGTGCCGCGACCAGTGCCAAGTGCCCCGGCGCGCCACCGTGCTCGTTCGCACCTCTCGCCGCGGCACACGAACGCGCCTCGAAGTACGTTGCCAGCGCGTCGCCCATACCGGCGACCGTCATACGCAGTGGGGCCGCAGCAACCACGTTGGTATCGACCACGACCAGATCTGGATTCTTCTCGAGCATCAGGTAGCGGTCGAACGACCCGTCCTCGTGATACAACACCGAAATCGCGCTGCACGGACCATCCATTGAGGCCGCCGTGGGGCATACACACAACGGCAGCTCGGCATAAAACGCTACTGCCTTGGCGATATCGAGCATCTTGCCGCCGCCAATGCCCACCACCATGTCGCAATACTCGGCCTGGGCTTCCTGAGCCATTCCGACAACGGCCTCTTCCGTACACGGACCGTTATAAATCTTAAAGAACGGCTCGCTTAGATCTTCATCCAGAAATCCATCGACGATCTGCCTGCACAGCCGATCCTCGGTGCCCTGGTCAAACAAAACATAGGCAGCGCAGCCCAACCATGACAAATACCTGCCCTGACGCGAAAGTTCGCCCGGCCCCTGAACATACCGGCCAGGACCGCCGTAAACCATAGGAAGCGCCATACGAGAATCCGCCCTTCATCAAACAACGATTGGTGCAAACTAACCTGACCCCCTTGCACCAACTTGGTGCGATGGGGTCAGGTTAGTTCGCACCATAGCAAAAAGGGGCAAAGCCATCTGCTTGCTTTGCCCCTTCCTTAGCTTGATTTACTCATCCATGAGATAGTAGTGGCCCAGCGCGTCGGCACCCAGAATGGCGTTTGCGACCATCTCGGGCGTCACCTCAAACGGCATGTTGCACATGGTGTCATCGGGCGCGCAGGCGGCCTCGGCAACAATCATGGCCTGCTCACGCGTAAGCCCAGCAACGCCAAGTTCCTTCATCGTGACCGGCAGACCCAGCTCAATGCAGAAGCCCAAGACTTCCTCGAGCTTCTCGGTCGGGGCATCCTCGAGTACCAGCTGGACGATGGTGCCGAAGGCGACCTTCTCGCCGTGATACATGCCATGGCACTCGGGCAGCATCGTCAGGCCATTGTGGATGGCATGAGCAGCAGCAAGGCCCGAGCTCTCAAAGCCAATGCCCGAAAGCAGCGTGTTTGCCTCGATGATATGCTCGACGGCAGGCGTGAGCGCACCCTTCTCCAGCGCGACCTTGGCCTTGACGCCATCGGCCATAAGCGTCTCGTAGCAGAGCTTGGCGAGCGCCAGGCCGGCCATTCCGCCCTTGCCGCCGGCGCAGGTGCCACCGTCGGCATCGTGCGTCGCCTGGGCCTCAAAGTAGGTTGCGAGCGCATCGCCCATACCGGAAACCGTCAGGCGCACCGGGCTCGCCGCAATAACCGTCGTATCCATCAGGACAATGTTGGGGTTTGCCTTAAGGAAGAGATATTTATCGAACTGGCCGTCATCGGTGTAGAGCACCGAAAGTGCCGAGCACGGTGCATCGGTCGAAGCGATGGTGGGGCAAATGATAACCGGGGACTCCAGGTAGTAGGCAACGGCCTTAGCGGTATCGAGGATCTTGCCGCCACCGACGCCAACGATGATGTCGCAACCGTTGTCGCGAGCGAGCGCCACCAAACGGTCGACCTCGCCCTTGGAGCACTCGCCGTTAAAGTCTTCAAACAGCAGATCGGCCTTAGCCTCGGCAAAGCCACCCTCGATCTTGGCACCGACGCGCTTCTTGCCCGAAGGCGTCACGATGACGAGGGCTTTGCCACCGAGCGGCTCAACATAGGAGCCAAGCTTGGCGAGCTCGTCCGGACCCTGGATGTACTTGCTGGGGCTATTGAAAATTGCAGCCATAACTATCCCGTTCTCTAAAAGAAAAAAGAAAGGGGCTCCGTACGGATACGTGCGGAGCCCCTCGTTACGATAACAAGAGTCGATTAGAAATCGATGTCGGTGTCGTAGTAGCAGGCCTTGAGAATCTTCTCGAAGTCGGCAGCCTTGGTCTCACGCGGGTTCTCCGGCGTGCAGGCGTCGGTCTCGGCGTTCGCGGCGATCTCGGGCAGCTTGGCGAGGAACTCCTCCTCGGAAACCATCTGCGGGTTCTCGGCGTCGACCTTCACGCCACCATTTGCGTAATCCTTGATGGACTGCGGGATGTTGAGCTGGTCGTTGAGGTCGCGGATCTTCTGGACGAGCGCAGCGATGAGCTCCTCGTTGGTCTCGCCGGGAAGGTGCAGGATCTCCTTGGCCACATAAGCGTAGCGCTCGGCAGCACGGGGATCCTTGGAGTTCCACTGGATGACCTTGCCCAGGTACATGGCGTTAGCAGCACCGTGGATGATGTGGCCGTTCTCGAAGGCAGCACCGGTCTTGTGAGCCATGGAGTGAACGATGCCCAGCAGGCCCGAGGAGAAGGCGATGCCGGCGATGCACTGAGCCTCATGCATGTGCTGACGGGCCTCATGGTCGCCAGCATAGGACTTGGGCAGCCACTCGACGATCTCGCGGATGCCGTGCAGAGCGTTGGCGTCGGTGAACATAGAGGCGAAGGTGGAAACGTAGGCCTCCATGCAGTGGGTCAGAGCATCCATGCCGGTGTGAGCGCACAGCTTGGCGGGCATGGTGTAGGTGAGCTCGGGGTCGACGATGGCGACATCAGGGGTGATGTTGAAGTCGGCCAGCGGGTACTTGATGCCCTTGGCGTAGTCGGTAATGACGGAGAACGCGGTGACCTCGGTAGCGGTACCGGAGGTAGAGGAGATGGCGCAGAAATGAGCCTTCTGACGCAGCTCGGGGAAGCTGAACGGCTGGATGATGTTGTCGAAGGACTCCTCGGGATACTCGTAGAAGACCCACATGGCCTTAGCGGCATCGATGGGCGAGCCGCCGCCGATGGCGATAATCCAGTCGGGCTCGAACTCGCGCATGGCCTCGGCGCCCTTCATGACCGTCTCGATGGACGGGTCGGACTCGACGCCCTCGAACAGCTTGACCTCCATGCCGGCCTCTTTGAGGTCGGCCTCGACGTCCTGCAAGAACCCGCCGCGACGCATAGAGCTGCCGCCAGAAACGATGATGGCCTTCTTGCCCTTGAGGTTCTTCACCTCGTGGCGAGCGCCCTCACCAAAGTACAGATCGCGAGGATTGGTAAAACGTCCCATACTGTGCCTCCTAAACAAGCCCCTCTTAGACTTGTGTATATAACGGAGCACCCGATTGGCTCCGTTAGGACCGTTTGCGCGTTGCCGGCGAAGACAATGCGCGATGTCTAAACGTCTCAACGCTCAGACAAACACTATTTTACCGTTCTGGTTGGTCAGTTATTCACCTAAAACCGCCAATGATGAAACGTTTTTTCTATCCCTGAAAACCCTTGTGCGGCATTCCAACTCCCAAGCTGGGCAAACGTTTTATCAAGGTTGACTACATATCCCGGGCAGGACGGTGCCCCTCCAAAATATGCACCGTTCGCCGCCAAAAATCGACCGTTTGCGGCACCGTGATACCACTCGGTCGTCCAAGGTGCCGACATTTGTGCGACATCCGTCTTCGTGGTGCAAAGGTGCAAGTCCAAGTGCGGCACCCCCGGTGTGCCACATGCGGGTAAACTAGAACCTTATATAGAGACATTTGAACCCTAACCGCAGCAAAGGAGGCCCCATGGCATTCGATCCCATTCAAGAGGATTGCCATCGCCTCGTTCTTGAGGCCTTGCGCCGCGACAATATTCCGCTCACCGACGGCCCCGCCGTAGAGCGTCTGATGGAACAATTCACCCGTAACCCCGCGCCGCTCATCGTGCACGACCGCGACCGCGCCGGGCATCTGATCGCCAAGGTCGTCGAGGCCGTCGACTACCGCATCCCCTTTATCCCCGACGACGCCCAGGCAGAGCAAGAAGAGGCCGCTGCCGAGAACATGCTTCGCGAGGCCGCCGCGCTCGATCCGAGCAACTGGGATGCCCAGCGCATGCTGACGGCGCTCACCGCCGAATCCAACGAAGAGTACGTACAGTATCTGGTGTCCAAGTGCGACGAGGTCGAGCACGATCTGGCGCTCAAGATTGCCTCGGCGCAGGACCCCTACGAGCGTGAGGCCGCAGGCGACCTGGCCCGCCGTCCCTATCTGCGCTGGCTTGCCGCCCTGGCATCGCGTGCCCTCATTAGCGGCCGCTACCGCATGTCGCTGGAAGCCGCGAACCGCAGCCTGGACTTTGCGCCCAACGACCCCGCCGGCGTCCGCCACACCGCGATGCTCGCCATGGCAAAGCTCGAATACCCCGCCGAGGAGCTCAAGCGTTTTCGCTCTGCCCACTCCGTGCCCTATCTCGCCAACACGCCGCTGCGCCGCCGTCCCAAGGACGCGGAGCGCGACTTGGACCCGTGGACGCTCATCGCGCTGATGAGCGCTGCCTGGCGCGAACTAGACTACGAAGGCGCCGAGCACTACCTGCGCATTCTGGTACGCTCGTGCCCGCACGCGGCCGAGGCGCTCTACTTCCAAACCGAGTTTCCCGATGGCATCTATGCCCGCGTCAACGTTGGCACAGGCTCCACCGACGAGCTGGTCCTTGCCCTGTCCGAGGCGACGCCGGTGCTGCAGGAGGGCTTGGGCGCGCCCGACAACGCCAGCTTTGCCGCCTGGGTCGCCACCAACGAGATCGTGCGCTCGCAAATTGACGAGCGCATCCTGCGTGCGGCCGAGCAGGGACTGCCGTTTAAGGGAGGGGACCTCTAATGGATCCGAGCGTCTACATCCCTGCCTACCTGGAGCGCACCTACTTGGCATCGCACCCCGAGCTCACCGATGCAGCACGCGAGCTTGTCCATAACGACATAAGCGCAAACCCTCAAAAGTATGCGCAGACCGAGCATGCCCAAGCGCTGCTGTCCTATGCCGGCGTTCATCGTCATTTGCTCGATGAGCTTCGCCGTATCGAGGACATGGGCAGCGACGAGGAGTTCGAGCAGACGCGCAACCGTCTGTTCGACGATATGCGCGATGAGTTGCTCAAGATCGTCCGCGTCGACGCGCTGGCCGTCGACGCCCAGTTGCTCGCCATCATCCTGGCAGATACCCCGGTCGATGCGTGCCTGGGCGATCTGATGAAGCTCGAAGCGAGCACGGCCGATTACCTGCAGCAAAGCGTGCCCGGGTTTGATATGGAGGCCCCGCACTACTGGGCCAACAACGTGTTGGCAGACGGCGTCACGGCGGCCGACCTCACCGTGAGCGAACCGGCCCTTATCGGGTGGCTCCACACGCTCGAGGCCATCTCGCAGTTGTGCATGGCAAGCGCCCGCTACCGCGCCGCCGCCAACTATGCCCGCCGCGTCCTGAAAGCGGAGGGCTATCCCACCCGGGCTGCTGGCACCGTGCTGCTGGCCCTCGCCCGCCTGGAAGACCAGGACGGCTTTTTTGCCCTGGCCCACCAGCTCGAGGAGCAGATCGGGGCCGATGCACTCGAAAACTCCCCCTGGTATCTGCTCGCCCGCACGATCCTGCTGTTCAAAACAAACAAGATGCGTCCGGCGACACGCGCGCTGCGTGAGTTCGCCAACCGTTGCGAGGGCGGCGCGTTTTTCTTGCTGAACCCCATGTACCAGACGCCGTATCTTCCCTGCCGGCCCGAGCCGCGCGATCCCTGGGACCTCTCGCACCAGGCGGTTTGGGAAGCCGACGGCATTATCTCGGATACCCCCGACTTTGCCCCCTGGGCCAACGCCTGCGAAGATGTGTCTCAGCTTGCCCAGGAATTTGCGCGTCGTTACGGCTTTTAGCGACGCGCTCGCCCCAATCATGTCATTAACGTTAGGAACGGCTTCATGAACCTCCGCTCATCTCTCGCCTGCACCTCGAGCGATATCGCCCGATGGGGACTGCGCTCCGTCCTCAAACGCCAGGGCGGCGTGCTTCCCGGCCGCATCGCCATGAAGATCGACCCCGAGCTGCTGAGCGACCTCGCGGGCCTCGTCGACCGCAGCGTGGTGATTACCGGTACCAACGGCAAGACCACGACCTCCAACCTGATCGCCGACGCCGTTGCCGCCAGCGGCGCCACCGTGGTGTGCAACCGCGCCGGCAACAACATGGAGCCGGGCGTGGTGGGTGCGCTGCTCGAGGCCCGTGGCGGACTCAAGCGCGCCGACAGCGGCAAGCGCGTGGGCGTCTTTGAGTGCGACGAGCTCTACACCGTGCGCGTTCTGCCCAAGCTCAAGCCGACGTACTTTGTGCTACTCAACCTGTTCCGCGACCAGCTGGACCGCTACGGCGAGATCGACCATACCCAAGATGTCATCGCCCATGCGCTGGAGCTCTCGCCGACAACGACGCTCATCTACAACGCCGATGACCCGCTGTGCGCCTCGATTGCCGCGCGCGTTCCCAACGCGAGCATCGCCTTTGGTATCGACGGCGCCACCAACACCGAGTCCGACCGTATTAGCGACTCGCGTTTTTGCTCGCAGTGCAATGCGCCGCTGGAGTACGACTACGTGCAATACGGCCAGCTCGGAGCCTACCATTGCCCCTCGTGCGGCTGGGCGCGCCCCGCACTGGTCCGTCGCGTGATGGGCGTGGAGCTCGGCTGCGATGGCTATGGCTTTGACCTGATCTTTGGGGCTGAGCCCAACGCGGCTGCCGCACACATCGCCACGCGCTATAACGGCCTGTACATGGTTTACAACGTAGCTGCCGCCTTCTTTGCCGCCCACGAGTTGGGCGTCGATGCGGCGCACCTGCAACCCACGCTCGACGCCTACGTGCCTGCAGGAGGTCGCATGGGTCGTTGGGATATTGCCGGACGCACCGTCGAGGCCAACCTGGCCAAGAACCCCGTGGGCTTTGACCGCCAGATCCAATCCATTAAGACAGCAGGCGGCAGGCTCTGCGCTTTCTTCCTCAACGATAACGATGCCGATGGCCACGATGTTTCGTGGATCTACGACGTCGACTTTGAACGCATCGCCGACACGCCGGGGCTCGTTGCCTTTGCCGGCGGCACACGCGCACACGATATGCAGGTGCGCCTCAAGTACGCTGGCATCGATGCCGCGATTATTTCGGACGTCGCACAGGCAATTGGCGCTGTGGCAGACGAGGCCGCCGGCGACACCTTCTACGCCGTCGCCAACTACACGGCCTTCCCGCCGCTAGTCAAGGAGCTCGACGAGCTGAAGGACGCCGATGCGGGCACGGTTACCGCCCGCGCTGTAGCGCGCGCCGATGGCAGCGCTGTCCCCACCGATGTCGCGCCGGTCGAGCTTTCGCGCCCGTTGCGCATCGTCTATCTGTATCCCGATGCCCTCAATCTCTACGGCGATGGCGGCAACGTCATCGCGTTCGAGCGCCGTTGCGCCTGGCGCGGCATTCCCGTGCGCGTGGACGAGGTCCGCATGGGCGAGACGCTCGATCTTGCCGATGCCGATATCGTCATGATGGGCGGAGGCGCCGACCGCGACCAGCTGGCCGTGGCGCACGAGCTGCTCGCTCAAAAAGGCAAGGTCGCGGCCTACGTTGAGGACGGCGGCTCGCTGCTCGCCATCTGCGGCAGCTACCAGCTGCTTGGACGTTCGTACTACATGGGCGAGGACCGCATTGAAGGCTTAGGCGTCATTGCCGCCGAGACCGTGCGCGGCTCCGACCGACTAATCGGCAACGTCGCTGTCAAGACTGACCTGGCACCCGAGCCCTTCGTGGGATTCGAGAACCACGGCGGCCGCACGCTTCTGGATGCCGATGCCACGCCGCTCGGAACGTCCATCGTCACGGGCACCGGCAACAACGGCGACGACGGCTTTGAGGGCCTGATCTACAAGGGCGTCATCGGCACGTACCTGCACGGTCCGGCACTGCCCAAGAACCCCGAACTCGCCGACTGGCTGATCGCCCACGCCCTGGAGCGCCGCGGAGACGCGCAGGCCACGGCCCTGCTGCCACTTAAGCCCCTCGACGACACCTACGAACACGCCGCCCACGACGCCGCCATGAAACTCCTCCCCTAACATCCCGCCACCATAAAGGGGACAGGCACCTTTGTGGTGGTTTTCCAGTTTGTCATCGATATACGAACTGACGAAAAAGTCTGCTATACTCTTTCCCGCTGTCCCCATCGTCTAGCGGCCAAGGACGCCACCCTTTCAAGGTGGATATCACGGGTTCGAATCCCGTTGGGGGCACCATTTGAATTGAAAAGCCCGTTGCCAATTCGGTAGCGGGCTTTTTGCTATCCATATGCCGGGGTTCGAACCCGGCAGGGTGCGGAGCTGAGGAAACGCGAAGCGTTTTCCAGCGCAGCACGCAAGGAGCGAAGCGACGCAGCGGAAGCGGGCGGCGCCAGCCGCACGCGGACATCCCGTTGGGGGCACCATTCGAAATGAAAAGCCCGTTACCCAAGCGGTGACGGGCTTTTTGTTACCGAACGCCGGGATTCGAACCCGACAGGGTGCAGATCATGCTGCCATCCCAGGGCCTGTGGGCAAAAAATGGCAAATATGAGTACTGTTACTATTTTGGTAACAGCGATTTCATGCCTTCAGAAGGCGATTTAGACGTCAAAACGTCCTGCGGGGGCAGAGCTTTAGGCGTTTATCAGGTAAGTATTTGGACATATGTTGCGTAACACAGCATATTGAGCGAAATTATAATGCTACAGGTCTTGTGACAGTACTCATATTTGACGTTTTTTGCCCACGACCCTTTATGACCTAGGCAAATCGGCGGCAAAACGGACCACAAAACGTCCTTCGCAAACAAAAACCGGGGCCCGCACAATACGGACCCCGGCTCAATACCGTGACGATATTTCAGCTACGCTCTACACGTAGAACAGGATGTCGTCGTAGGTCGGGACCGGCCAGTAGTCGGCGGCAACGATCTCCTCCATGGCATCCACGGCGGCACGCAGCGTATCCATAGCGGGAACGACCTCGTGTGCATACACGTTGGCCTGCTCCTGGCCATCGAGAGCCTCGGCCTTCTGATGCACGGCGTCGAGTGCCTTGATGGAGTCGTTGATTGCGGTGATACCGTTGCAGAGCTTGTTGAGCGTGTTCTGCTCGCACTGCATGGCGGCCTCGGCACCGGCAGCACGAATAGTCTCAAGGCCCTTAGCGACCTTGGTGGCATAGGCGGTAATGACCGGGCGATAGGTACGACGCGCCTCGCGAACCATCGTGGTAGCCTCGATGTTCATGAGCTTGTTGTACTTCTCGAGCTTGCAGTCGTAACGGCACTGGGCCTCGGCCTTGGTCAGGACGCCCGTCTCCTCAAAGAGCGCAATGGCCTTATCGGAAACAAAGGCGGGCAGGGCGTCGGCCGTGGTCTTGTTGTTGGCAAGGCCGCGCTTCTCGGCCTCGACGGGCCACTCATCGGAGTAGCCGTCACCGGAGAAGAGGATGCGCTGGTGGTCGGTCAGGACCTTCTTGCAGTACTCGAGCGCGGCGTCCTGGAAATCATCCTCGGGCGTACCCTCAAGGGCATCGGCGAAGGACTTGAGCGACTTGGCCACGGCGGCATCGAGCACCAGGTTGGAGTCGGAGACGTTCTGCTCGGAGCCGCAGGCACGGAACTCGAACTTGTTGCCGGTGAAGGCGAACGGGGAGGTGCGGTTGCGGTCGGTGTTGTCCTGCATCAGCTTGGGCAGGGTATCGGCGCCCAGGTCGAGCACGCCGCGCGTGGCATGGACGGAAGCCTTGCCATCGATGATCTTCTCGACGACCTCGGTAAGCTGGTCGCCCAGGAAGATGGACATAATCGCCGGAGGAGCCTCGTTGGCGCCCAGACGATGATCGTTGCCGGCCGAGGCAACGGAGGCACGCAGGAGCTCCTGATAGTTATCGACGGCCTCGATCACCGCGGTGAGGAAGACGATGAACTGCAGGTTGTCGAGCGGGGTGTCGCCCGGATCGAGCAGATTCTCGGACTCGGTGCCAAGCGACCAGTTGTTGTGCTTGCCCGAACCGTTGATGCCCTCGAAGGGCTTCTCGTGCAGCAGGCAGACCAAGTCGTGGCGGGAGGCAATGAGCTTCATCTTCTCCATCATGACCAGATTCTGGTCGATGGCCTCGTTGACCTCGCCATAGACCGGTGCGAGCTCATGCTGGCAAGGAGCGACCTCGTTGTGCTTGGTCTTGGCAGGAATGCCAAGCGCCCACAGTTCATCGTCCAGATCCTTCATATAGGCCGAGACGGTGGGGCGGATAGCGCCAAAGTAGTGCTCCTCGAGCTCCTGGCCCTTGCAGGGAGCAGCACCAAAGAGGGTGCGGCCGGTGATGACCAGGTCCTTGCGCTTGCGGTAAGCGTCCTTCTTGATCAGGAAGTACTCCTGCTCGTCGCCCACGGAAGGAACGACCTTCTTGGGGGTCTTGCCAAACAGCGCCAAAACGCGCTTGGACTCACGCGAGAGCGCGGTCATGGAGCGCAGCAGCGGGGTCTTCTTGTCCAGGGCCTCGCCCGTGTAGGAGCAGAAAGCCGTGGGGATGCACAGGACATCGTCCTTGATAAAAGCGGGGCTGGTGGGATCCCAAGCGGTGTAGCCACGGGCCTCGAAGGTGGCGCGCAGACCGCCGTTGGGGAAGCTGGAGGCATCGGGCTCGCCCTGGATGAGATTCTTGCCCGTAAACTTGGTAATGGCGGTGCCGTCGTGGTTGGGCTCGAGGAAGCTGTCGTGCTTCTCGGAAGTAATGCCCGAAAGCGGCTGGAACCAGTGCGCGTAGTGCGTCGCGCCCTTGGAGATGGCCCAGACCTTCATGGCGTGGGCAACGGCGTTGGCCACATCCAGGTCGAGCGGCTCACCGTCCTCGAGGGTTGCAGCAAGGCGCTTCCAAATGTCCTTGGGGAGGTAGTCCTTCATGACTTCCTCAGAGAACACCATGGTCCCGAAGCGGTCAGTAAGATCGGCCATACGGAACTCCCTTCGTATCGGCACCGCGTGAGATGCGGTGTTGATTACTAACGAACGAGTCATAGATTAGGCTCGTCGTGTTTCCGCAACATTACCGTTATGTTGCTGTCGCGAAACCAATCAATGAGGTTAACGCATCGCGGCGGCGTTGCCACCCTCAACAGCCAATCAACTGTATAAATTGCAGACCTCTCCCCATAGTTTAAGGGTAGTCAATTTGGGATGGGGCTCTATTAACTGGTATTTCGCATCAGATACCAGTCTTTATAGCCCCATCCTAGATTGACCGCCCTGCTATAGGAAATGCCGATAGCAAAGCATCCTTGATTGGTATCCCTAAATCGCGAGTAAAACTCCACCGCGGCACAGTGGTGCTGTAGAATCCTTACAACACATCGCACTAAATATCTAAAGGAGCACGATATGCGCGTCGACGAGGTTTTTAAGCAGGCAGCGTCCCAGGGCACCACGCCCGTTTCGTTTGAGATGTTCCCGCCCAAGGGTGAGCTTACCCTCGATACGGCTCGCGAGGTGGCAGGCAACCTGTGCAAGCTTTCGCCCAGCTTTGTCTCGGTCACTTGTTCCGCCGGCGGCTCGGGCAACGGTGCCACCACCGCCCCCATCGCGCACATGATTTCGGGCGAATTCGATACGCCCTCGGTGGCACACCTCACCTGCGTTGGTCGCACCCACGCCGACATCACCGCCAAGATCGACGAGTATCGCACCGCCGGCGTTGAAAACATCCTGGCCCTGCGCGGCGACCTTCCCGCCGGCGCGACCGAGGACGACAAGCCCGCCTCCGACTACGCCTATGCTCGCGACCTCATCCCCGAGCTCGTCGACGCCGGCTTTTGTGTGGGCGCCGCAGCCTACCCCGAGGGCCACATTGCCTGCGAGGATCTTAATC
>CAKUCJ010000010.1 GCA_934643435.1 uncultured Collinsella sp. | reverse complement strand
CCCCAAGACCGAGACCACGACGTTCACCTACCAGTTCACCGAGGACACCGAGATCACCGGCTACATGAAGCTCCACCTCAACGTGGAGTGCCGTGGCTACGACAACATGGACCTCTTCCCCTGGGTCATCAAGCTGGACCGCGACGGTAACTACGTGCCCATCCGCGTCATGGGCGCCCCCTTCCGCGGCGCGTGGGGGTTCCTCCGCTGCAGCCACCGCGACCTCGACCCCAAGTACGCCAGCGACTTCCAGCCCGTGCACTCCCACGAGAAGGAGGAGCGCATGCAGCCGGGCGAGATCGTCCCGGTGGACGTGGAGATGTACCCGCACTCCCGTTTCTGGCACAAGGGCGAGAAGCTCCAGGTCGTCATTGCCGGTCGCTTTATCAAGACCGAGTGGTTCCACGATAACGATATGAACCATAAGACCGATAACGGCGACGGCATGCATGTCATCCACACCGGTGGCGAGCACCAGTCCTACCTGCAGATCCCGGTCGTTCCCCCCAAATACAAGGTGGGCGACTACATCTGGCGTGGCGATTGCGCCTAAGTCTCCTGAGCGCGATCGTTCACGATTTTTAGGGGTGCGCATTCCACGCATGCGTGCCTGACGGCCCCGGGACATAAGTCCCGGGGCGCCATCCGGCGGGAGGGTCTAGCCTCTCTCCGCCTCCCGCCTTATCTAGGGAGCCGTTTTTATGGCAGAAAACAAGAAATTCAACGCCTGGTTGCCCAATTTTGGCGCCAAGGGTTGGGGCATCACCATTGCCTGCTTCATCTTCTTCTACTTCTATTCATTCTGGAACGCGGCCACCAACACGCTGTTCGGCCTCTTTAACGAGATGTACGGCTGGCAGCAGACCGACATGTCCTATGTCATCACCATCGCCGGCTGGATCAGCCTGATCGCTGTCGTGCTCTTCGGCACGCTCGGCCGCAAGATCGGCGCCAAGATGGTTTCGGTCATCGGCCTTGCCGGGTCGGCTATCGGTTTTGCCGTGCTGGCGTGCGCCCACACGTTCGAGGTCTTTGCCGCGGGCGTTGTGATCTTCAACTTCTCGATGGTTGCCTACGCCACCATCGGCGTAGGACTCCTCGGGTCTTCGTGGTTCCCGCGTACCAAGGGTGCCTTCATGGGTATCGCCACCATGGGTATGACCATCTCCTCGGCGACGCTCAACCCCATCATCTTGGGGTTTGCCGGAAGCGCCTTCGGCATCTCTGGTTTCTTCTGGGCTATGGCCGCTATCGTTGCGATCACGGCCGTCGTCGTCTTCCTCTTTGTCAAGAACAATCCGGAGGAGGCTGGCGCTTATCCCGATAACGACCAGTCCGTGAGCCGTGAAGAGCTCGAGGCCGAGTTCAAGGCTGCCCTCGAGTACAAGAAGACGAGCCCTTGGACCACAGCCCGCGTCCTCAAGACGCCTCAGACCTGGCTTATCGGTCTTGGAACCGGCCTTCCCATGATGGTCGGCGCCGGTACGATCGCCCTGCTCGTTCCCACGCTCGCCTCCTATGGCCAGGACCCGATGTTCGGCGTCGTGCTCCTATCCTCCATGTGGCCCATCGGTCTGCTCGGCCACTATCTGATCGGCGTGCTCGACCAAAAGATCGGCACCAAGAAGACCACGCTTGTCGTGATCTGCGTGCTGGGGCTCGGTGGTCTCCTAGTGAGGCTCGGCGGTGCGAACTCCGTCGTCTGCGCCGTGGCCACGGGCATGTTCATGTTCGGTCTCTCGGGTGCGGCAAACGTCTGCATGTCGCTTACGGCCTCTATCTACGGCCGTGAGGACTTTGAAGTCGCCTACACACCCATCCAGGTCATCTTCAACGTGCTCAACTTCGCCGGCGTTTCGGTCATGTCGACCGTCGCCGCCGTCGCCGGCCAGCAGAACGTGATGCTCGCGGTCTTTGTCATCTGCGCCATCGCGCTCGTCCCCGTGATTGCGCTGCCCTACAGGCAGATCGCATCTAACGTCCGCGGAGAGTAGCCGTCTAGCAGCTGTGCATCCATTGAGCCGGAACATCGCAGCCGCCAGACAAGCTTTTGTAAACCTAGCCGAGTGTTCGCCCGGCATCCAGTCCCACAAGGAAAGGAACACATCATGAACGAATTCCAGGAAGAGGTCGTCGATATTCTCAAGGACAAGGCCGTCGAGATTTTCGGTAGCGACCGTGACAGCCTTTCGGCCGAGACCTCCTTTGTCGACGACTTGGGTTGCAAGAGCGTGAACATCGTCCAGTTCGCCTCTGCACTCGAGGACGAGTACGAGGTCGAGGTGCCCTTCATGCAGCTCAACAAGTGCAAGACCTTCGCCGACGCTGCGAAGCTCATCGACGACACCCTCTCGATGTAGTTCGCACTGGGGCGGCGGCGATCTGCCGTCGCCCCGTCTAATCGTTGCAGCGCCGTTATGGGATCTGGCAGAGGTTCGGATCCCATAGCGAGGCTGCATCGCCTCAACTCACTGCGAAAGGATGGAGACAAGATGGCAACCCTGATCGAAAAGCTCATCGAGGACGCCAAGGGCGCGCCCAAGCGTGTGGCGCTTCCCGAGTGCGAGGCAGAGAAGACCCTTCTCGCCGCACGCCGCGTGCTCGACGAGGGTATCGGTACCCCGGTCCTCGTGAGCCCTCGTTCCGTGATCGAGGAGACCGCTGCGCGTGCTGGCGTGTCGCTCGAGGGCATGGAGATCGTCGACAACACTGACGAGGCTGAGGCCGATGTGCTCGCCGAGCGCTACATGGCCGGAGGCCCGCGTCTCATCAGCGCCAAGGGCAGCCGCCGCAAGATCAAGAACCCGATGTACTACGCCATGATGATGGAGGAGCAGGGCGACGTCGACTGCACGTTCTGCGGCCACGTCAACACCACGGGCGATGTGCTCATGGCGGCGCAGACGATTATCGGTCTCGCCGAGGGCGTCGACGTTCCGAGCATCTTTGCGCTCGTCGACACTCCGGGCTTCGAGGGCCCCGAGGGCAGCGTCATCTGCTTTACCGATTGTGGCCTCAACCCCGAGCCCACGGCCGAGGAGCTGGCATCCATCGCCATCGCGGCGGCGGACGGCTCTGCGGCCATGATGGGCTGGGAGCCCCGCGTGGCGTTCCTGTCATTCTCCACGGATGGGTCCGGTGCTGGCGCCTCGGTCGACCGTGTCGATGAAGCCATCAAGATTGTCCTCGAGCGTCGAGGCGAACTCGCCGTTGACGGCGAGTTTCAGCTCGACGCCGCGATCGATCCGGCTGTCGCCGCCAAGAAGGTCAAGCGCGAGAGCGACGTGGCCGGCCGTGCTAACGTGCTCGTGTTCCCCGACCTCAATGCCGCGAACATTGCCGTCAAGCTGATCCAGCGTTTTGCCCACGGTGCGGCTTACGGCCACAGTCTCTCGGGTTTCAAGTGTCCTGTCGCCGACAGCTCGCGCGGTGCCACGGTCGACGAGATCGTCGGCGACATCGCGATGCTCGTCCTCTCGGCTCGCTGATGGCCGATATGGACGTGGGCGGCTTCGCGGCGGCGCTTCCGTATCTGCGCCGTCAGACCGCGCGCGCTCTCGACGCCCGCGTCATGACGGGAGAGTGGCTAATGCCCGAGCTCGAGCTTGGTTGCGCGAGTGGTTGCTGGCTGCATCGTGCGGCTGACACGTCACCCCGACCTGTGGTGTTCGAACTTCACGGGGGCGGCTTCGCGCTCGGCGATGCCCGCAAGGGCGATGCGTTGCGCGCTTGGGTGCGCGACACCTTCGATGTCAACGTCGTGGGGATCGAGTACCGCTTGGCGCCGGAGCATCCGTTTCCCGCCGCACTCAACGACGTGGCGGGCACGGTCCGGCGCATCGTCGACGGCAGTGAGGTCGAGGTTGCGTCGGCCCATGCCGTGCTCATGGGCTACAGTGCCGGAGCGAACCTGGCCGTCGCCTACGCCCTGCTCTCTCAGCGCGACAATTCGGCTCCACCTGTCTCGGGTCTGGCGCTTCATTATCCATGTCTCGATGTGGCCGAGCGGATCGATCCGAACGGCGTACGTGCTTGCGACCTGCCGGTCGACAAGATGGCCGCGTTCTCGGCGATGTATGCGGGGGAGCGTGACGAGACCGATCCGCTGATGTCTCCCGTGTATGCAAGCGATGGTGAGCTCGCCGCGTTGCCGCCCACGGTGTTCTGCCCGGTCGAGGGTGACGCGCTCCTGCCTCAGGCGGAGACGCTGTACCGCCGTATGGCCGATGCGGGTGCGCCTAGCGTCTGGAATCCCGTCGCGGGGGTCTACCACGGCTACATCGAGGATGCGGCCGATACGGAGACGTTCCGTGCCATCTCGATGCCCGAGACCGTCGCCGCACGGCCCCGTGGGTTCCAACATGCTGCTGCCCGCGCCGTCAAAACGTCCCTTGAACATCTGCTCGGACCGGCATGCCATGACGTGCCGTTTCCCGGCCTTGAAGATCAGGAGTAGCCGCCATGTGTAAATGGAATATCGCGACTATCCTCTGCGACCTCGTGCTTGCGTTGGTTATCAACACTTCGGCGATGCTCATCGGCGGTGCCGAGATCGCATTTCAATCTTGGTATCCGGGCGTGGCGTCGGCGTTTTTCACCAATGTGCTGCTGCAACTCGTGCTGCCCGTTCCCGGGTTTGCCGTCGCGATGACCGGATGGGTGGGAGAGCACCGTTGGCGTCCCATTGTCCAAGTCTTTGTCGAGAACTTCGTCTTCGTGACGTGCATCTCCTTCACCATGGCTCTGATCCAGACGCCGGCGGGTGGCGATGTCGTCGCCGCGTGGCTCGCGACGTATATCCAGCTCGTACTTATCGGCTACGTGACGTCGCTTGTACTTTTCGCTATCCAAAACCGCTAGCCGGTAACGCCGCCGGTCTCCGTCACCGGGCCTTCATTTTCATCCTCGGTAACACCGCTTGCCCCTGTTGATTCGTTTTCCCAGATAGAAAGGAAGCTTTCATGAGTTACAAGATCCTGACCCTCTCCCCGGGTTCCACCTCCACCAAGGTCGCCGTGTTCGACGGCACCGAGGCTCTGTTCCGTCTTAACGTCACCCATCCGGCCGATGAGCTCGCCCGCTTCGACCAGGCGGCTGACCAGTTCGAATACCGCAAGGAGACCATTCTTGCCGCTCTCGAGGAGCACGGTATCGAGCTCGAGGACATCGATGCGTTCTCCGGCTACTGCGGCTCCATGGGCCCCACCGTTGGTGGCATCTTTGCAATCGACGATACGGTTTGCGACCACGTCATGAATGCCGGCGTCAACCACCCCGCCATTTTGGGTGCGCCGCTGCTGCATGCTTTTGCCCAGCAGGTGGGCAAGCCCGCCTACGCCGTCAACCAGCCCGATACCGATGAGCTCGAGGACGTCGCCCGTATTACCGGTTACCCCGGTGTCTATCGCAAGAGCCACGTGCACTGCCTCAACCAGAAGGAATGCGCCCTTCGCTGCGCTGCCGAGCTCGGTACCACCTATGCCGAGGGCAACTTTATCGTCGCGCACGTGGGCGGCGGCCTTTCCGTGGCCTGCCACAACCATGGTCGTATGATCGACACCAACGACGTGCTCGAGGGCTCCGGCCCCTTCGCGCCCAACCGCTCGGGCGATGCTCCGCTCAAGCCCGTCGTTAAGATCGCTTTCTCCGAGGGCGCCGACAAGAAGAAGATGGACGGCGTGATTGGCAAGACCGGCGGCCTCGTGGGTCTGTGCGGTACCGACGATGCCCGCATCATCTGCAAGCGCATCGAGGAGGGCGACGAGTGGGCGAAAGTCGTCTATGACGCCATGGCCTACCAGGTCGCCAAGTATATCGGTGCTTTCGCGACCGCGCTCAAGGGCAAGGTCGACGGCATCGTTCTCACCGGCGGTGTCTCCAATGACCCGTACTTCACCGGCTATGTGCGCGAGCGCGTTGAGTGGATCGCGCCGGTCAAGATCTACGGCGGCGACTTCGAGATGGATGCCCTCGCATCCGGTGCCATTCGTGCCCTCGAGGGAACCGAGGACGTCATGACCTTCACCGGCGAGCCTTCTTGGAAGGGCTTCACGATGCCCGGCGCCTTTGCCGATGTCGAGGCATAAGGGGGACGCGGTGTCACTGGGAACAACTTCTGCTGCGGGGGCTCAGGCCCCCGCCTGCCGCAGCGGGTTTCACTATGCATACCTGATCGTGGCTGCCGGTATCGTGATCGCCGGCATCCCGTGCGCGCTCGTGCTGAGCTGTGCCGGTATCTTCTTCACCCCGGTGAGCGAGTATTTTGGCGTCGCCCGTGCATCGTTCACCATGTATTTCTCGATCCTCAACTTGGCGATGATGCTCATGTTGCCGGTTGCGGGCAAGCTTATGAGCCGATTCGACACGCGTGCTGTGCTCTCGGCTGCCGTCGCCCTCGATGGCATCGCGCTTGTCGCCATGTCGCGCTTCACCGCTGTCTGGATGTTCTATATCGCGGGCATAGCGCTTGGTATCGGTACGGCGCCGCTCATCTATCTCGCCGTCCCCACGCTCATCAACGCGTGGTGCAAGAAGAGGGTCGGTTTCTTCGTGGGCCTCTGCATGGCGTTTACCGGTATCGGCGGCGTCGTCTTTAACCCGCTCGGTACGGCGCTGATCTCGTCGGGTGCCGAGGGCTGGCGCATGGGGTATCTGATCTTCGGTCTGATTGTGCTTATCGTCGCCCTGCCGTTCACGTTTCTTGTGGTTCGTTCCAAGCCGGCGGATAAGGGCCTGCTTCCCTACGGTGCCGAGGACGTTGCTTCCGAGGATGGGAGCGTAACTGAAGGCGCGGCTGCCGCCCCCACCGAGCAAGGTGTGATGGCTGCGCAGGCCATGCGCATGCCCGCGTTCTTTGCGCTTGTCGTGTTCTCCTTCGTTATCACGGTCAACCAGACGGTTTACCAATTCTTGCCGTCGTACTGTCTCTCGTTTGCTGACTCCGCACCCGCGATTGCTGCGATCTCGGGCGTGGTGGCAAGCGCCTGCATGGCGGGCCAAGCGATCGGCAAGGTCGTGCTCGGCGTGGTCAACGACAGGTCGGCCAAGCTCGGGCTCTCGCTTGGCGTGGCCTGCGGCATTCTGGGTGTTGCCCTCATGGCGCTCGTCCCCGGAATCAGCGTGGCCCTGCTCGCGGGCGCTTTCGCCTTTGGCTTTGTCTACGCGTGTACCACGGTACAGACGCCGCTGTTGGTGCGCTCCGCCTTTGGGTCGCTCGACTACGCCAACATCTACTCGCGTGTGTCGATCGCTGGAGCTCTTGGCAGCGCGGTCGCCTCGATCTTCTGGGGCTTTGTGATCGATCTGCCCGGTGGCTTCACGCTCATGTTTGGCCTGTCCGTCGTCTGCATGGTCCTCTGCTTTGCCTTTGGCATGCTTGCCCTGCGCCGTAAATAGAGATTTTCGTCAAGAAGGATCGCCAAAAGCGCGCCTTTCAAGCTTCAAGGGTTCGTCCCTTCGGTGAGGTACAGCTGCATGAAGAAGGGAGCGATAGAAGCACAGGTCGCGGATGTCGGCTCGGTGCAAAGTCGCACGTCAACGGCGTTGGGGATATGAGGTGCGGGACGGTGCCGACGGGTTTGTCCTGCTTCGACACCCTCCATTGGGACATCTTTGTCCGTGCCAGCGAGCGGTCGTATATGCGCGGTGTTCTTTGGTTTGGGTGCGGGGTATTATCCTGAAACGTCGCTGTTGTTTCGATTTTGAAAGATGGGCCCGACATGGTCAAAGGTATAGGGATCGATACGGTCGATATTGAGGAGATGCGCCGACTTTGTTCCGACTTGGACGGGGCGTTCGTTCGCCGCACCTTCACCGAGGCCGAATGTACCCAGGCTGCCTTAAGGCATGATACGGCTCAAGTCCTCGCCGGCAAGTTTGCCGTCAAGGAGGCGGCGTTCAAGGCTTTGGCACGCCTTACGACCGAAGGCTTCGACTTGCGGATCGTTGAAACACTGGAAGACGTTAGCGGCGCACCGCATATCACGCTCGCGGGACCACTTGCGTCGGTGCTCGCCGAGGCTGATGTAACCGAGTTGCTTGTCTCCATTACCAACGAGCGAGATCTGGCCACGGCTATCGTGCTGGCGCAATAACTTGATTTCGTATAGACCGGACGTCTTTTGCAAGATTGTCCGGTCGATTTTTTCGTCTTCCATCTGTCCATACATTCGGGACTTGTTGCGAGAGGGGATAGCAATGATTCCATCCAGCGCTTTGAACCCACTGTTTCTGGCCCATGGGACCGACCGACGTAAGTCTCGCAAAGCCATATTTCGGAAGTGAGGGGAAAACCGAGAACTTGCCGACCAGACAACCATTTTGGCCATCTGTGACCTGGGGTTTTGTTGACAAAAAACCAGTTGTGCTTACCGGTTTTCGATTTTTCCCCGCACTTCCGGAACCCTGTCATGAAAGGGCGCGAGTCGGGTACAGTAAACGCATTTAAGTATGCGTAACATGGCACCAGACCGGTCGAGTCGCACCTCGGCGCGGTCTGGTGCCATTGACGATGGGGACACAGTATGGATTTTACGGTTGAGAATGAGGGCACCACGATTGCATGTCGCGAGTATGCGCGCCCGGACATGCCGCTCGATGCGCCTGCTCTGGTATGCGTGCACGGAGCCTGCGTCGATGGCGTCTTTTTTGACGGCATCGCCCGCGAGCTCAGCCGCGACTACCGCGTAATTGCCTACGATCGCCGCGGCTGCGGTGAGAGCAGCGATGCTGCGGACGGTCGCTATGACCTCGTCGTTCAGGCTGCCGACCTGCAAGCCGTTATCGAGCACATCGGCGCTCCGGCAAATGTGCTCGCGCACAGTGCCGGTACGCTGGTGGCCCTGGAGCTTCTTCGTACAAATCCGGCCGTCGTTTCGCGTGCGATCCTGCACGAGCCCGCCGTGACGGGCGAGGGCGTTGGCCTGGGCGCGGCCCCTGTTTTGCTCGACATGATTGCAGCGGGGAAGGTCTCGAGGGCATTGAGGGCCTTCCTGGGTGCCATCGGCGACCCAGATCCCGAAGCTCCCAAAACAACCGAGGCGGAAGCCAAGCACGCTCTGCGCAATGGGCGTAGCTTTATGGCAAACGAATACGGGATCAACATGACTTACGTTCCCGATTGGGACCGCGTTCGCGCATCAAAGGCCATGGCGGCCGTGCTCTTGGGCGAGCTTTCGATTGGCACGACCCGCGAGGTGGGCACGCGAGCGGCTGCAGAGCTCCTGAACTGCCCGCTCGTGACGATTCCTGGAGCGCATAACGGCCTGCGCGATCGCCCGGCGCCGGCGGCCCAGGCCGTCCGCGGAATCCTGGGGTCGTAGCAGTCGCGCCAACCCACTCGCAAGCGTTTCGGCGGTGTTAACAAATGCCCTCAAAACCTTGCGCCTGCACCTCCAAACATACCGTCTGCCAACTCATGAAAATGTAACGGTATTCACGTGCTTACCTGCATCGACAAGATGCTACCCTTGTACCATTTGATACCAACTGCTATCAAACGCAACGATTGAAGGGGCCCCATATGCTCAATAATCACGAGGCCAATCTAAGCGACGAGGAGGCTGCCGCCGAGGTTGCCCGTGCCGCGAAGATCTACCCCGTGGTGCGTCTGCTGTCTGCCGATCAGGTCAAGAGCGACCGCAACTGCCTGCTCGCCGGCGATCGGTGCCCTTGCCTGCGCCAGTCAAGTCTTGAGGCCATGGCAAGCTCCGATGAGATATCGGAGCGGCTGCTCAACGACGGCGTTGAGTACCGTGCCCGTGTGCGCTCTTTGACGGTCGAGGGCGAGCCTCACGTTTTGCTGATGGTGCGCCCTATCGATGAGCAAGAGACCACAGAAGAGGATCTTGTCTACACCGATGTGCTGACGAGCGTTCGTAATCGCCGATATTACGAGGAAAAGCTTCGTAGTGCCCGCATGAACGCCGGCGTGGCGATGATCGACCTCGATGATTTTAGGGTCTTCAACGATACCTGTGGCCGTCATGCCGGCGATCTCGCGCTCGGCGCTGTGGCGGCAGCCATTCGCAGCGGCATTCGCTCGACTGACGAGCTTGTGCGCCTTGGCTGCGACAAGTTCGTGACCGTCATGCCCAATATCCCCTCCGATGACTTCGCCCGTCGTCTGCGTCATGTATCCGATGCCGTCCACGCCACGATTGTCCCCGGCCACGAGCATGTAAGCCTTACGGCATGCGTGGGCGGTGTTCACATCAATGGCGAGACGGTCGACGAGGGCGTAAGCCGCGCGGTCCAATTGTTGAGCCATGCCAAGGCAAAGCCCGGTACGGTCGTGACTGACGCCGATGCAATCGAGACCTTCCAAAGCGATAAGCCTTCGATTCTTATCGTCGATGACTCCGAGATGAACCGTGTCATCCTCAACGAGATGCTCAAGGACGAGTACCGCATCCTGGAGGCGGACAACGGCCGCGCGGCGCTCGATATGGTCGACCGCTACGGCGATGAGCTATCGCTTGTGCTGCTCGAC
Organism: uncultured Collinsella sp.; assembly: GCA_934643435.1. Taxonomy (GTDB): domain Bacteria; phylum Actinomycetota; class Coriobacteriia; order Coriobacteriales; family Coriobacteriaceae; genus Collinsella. The sequence goes on along the minus strand of CAKUCJ010000010.1, from coordinate 2,953 downwards.
ATCGTCATGCCGGGCATGAACGGCTTTGAGGTGCTGGGCGATCTGTCACGTCGATCTGCCGCCGATAACCTGCCCGTCATTATGATTTCGAGCGAAGATTCCGACGACGTGGTGCTGCGCGCCTACGAGCTGGGTGCATCGGATTACATCAACCGTCCGTTCAACGCGCGCGTCGTGCGCCGCCGCGTGAGTAATACCATCCGCCTGTATGCCAAGCAGCGTCGTCTGACGAGCCTGCTGTCTCAGCAGTACAACGAGCGCGTCAAGAACAGCCGCATGCTGATCGATATCATGGCCGGCGTCATGGAGCTCCGCAACGGCGAGAGCGGCCTACATGTCACGCATATCGAAAAGCTGACCGAGCTGCTGTTGGGCTGCCTGGTGCATCGCAGCGACAAGTTCCCGCTCGACAACGAACAGCGTTCCACGATCGCCATGGCCTCGGCATTGCACGATATCGGCAAGATGTCGATCGACGATGCGATCCTCAACAAGCCCGGACGCCTGACGTCCGAGGAGTTCGAGATCATGAAGACGCACACCACCCTCGGTGCCGATATGCTGCTTGAGTTGGGCCGCCAACACGCCGGCAATCCCTTGCTGGAGTACGCGTACCAGATCGCGCGCTGGCACCACGAGCGCTGGGACGGCAAGGGCTATCCCGACGGCCTTAAGGGCAACGATATCCCCATCGCCGCGCAGGTGGTTTCGGTGGCCGACGTATACGATGCGCTCACGAGCGTGCGCGTGTACAAGGACGCCATCCCGCACCAGGAAGCGATTCAGATGATTCTGGACGGCAAGTGCGGTGAGTTTAACCCGCTACTGCTCGACTGCCTGCTCGAGGTGCAGGATCGTATTGCCGAAACGCTGGCACGCCCTGCCGACGTTGTCGCGTTTCCCACGATTTAGTTTGATCGAAGGAGTTTCATTCCATGATTTCCATGCGTGAAGCGTATGAGAAGATCGGCGCCGATTACGATGGCGCATCCGTTCGGCTGATGGGCGAGGAGATGCTCGCCCGCTTTGCCCTTAAGTTCCTGGATGATGAGAGCATGGACAAGTTCGAGGCCGCTATGGCGGCAGGAGACGCCGAGAGTGCGTTTATGGCCGTGCATACGCTCAAGGGCGTGAGCCAGAACCTGGGGTTCGACAATCTGTACGAGCCGGCGGTTGTGGTGACCGAGGCGTTGCGCGATGCCGATACCGTTGACGGCGCCCGTGATGGGATACATGCGCTACGGCAGCAGTATGCGGCAACGATGTCGGCCCTGCGTGAGGCGGCTGAGTAAGGGCTTGTAGGCCTTGTGCCGCCCAGAGTCCGTTGATGTAGACATAAAAGGGCGTCCCCAATGACTATGAGAGTGGATAATCTCCCGTTTTAGGCCCGGTGGCGGCCTCAAAGTGGGAGATTATCCACTCTCGTTCGATACGTGTCCAAAAATCCACTCTCACCCATTCTGATTAGTGAGTGGGCTATGCGCACTGGCGGGGCTTTCCGCATGCAATCCATATCGTTGTTCGATAAACTATTCCGATAACGATAGGTTCAATGAGGGTGAGTGTATGTCCAACAGCGTTCAGCGCATGACCAAGGCGCGCGAAAATATCAGGAAGCTCGGTTTTTGCATGACGGTCGTTTTTGCGGGAATGCTCGTCGCTTTTGCCGCGTTGGTTGTTTACGTGATCTGGTATGCGATTGCAAACGTTGCTTCCGTCGATTCTTTCGGTGTCGTGACGCTTCTCGATGGCGGGCGCATCGTTATCCCAAGCGGACTGTGCATGGCGCTTGTCGCGGGTGTTTCGCTTGTCGTTTTGTGCGGAATCAGCCGTAACATCTCGCGGGGCGTCTCGCCCTTTACCAGGACGCATGTGCGGCTTATCCGTGTTCTTGCGCTTGCCTTTGCTGTAAACGCCGTGGTTTCGCTTGTTGGTGCCTATGGATCGGTCAATCTCACCATTGGTGGACTAGAGCTTTACATCGTGCCTCATTCCTTCGTTATTGAGATTTGCCAAGGCGCTACCTTTGATGCGGGGTCGTTTATCGGCGCGGTTGTCTGTTTGTTTATCTCGGCGATCTGGAGTTATGCCTCGCTGCTCCAAGAGCAGTCTGACGAGCTTGTGTAGGAGGAAACATGAGCTATCTCATCATCGAGCTTGAGACGCAGCTGCTTAAGACCGGAAAGACCAGTGCCGATCTGATCCGGGCGACGGGGCATACTCCGGCTAATATTTCAAAGCTAAGAAACGGAAAGATAAAAGCTATTCGCCTAAAGACGCTTCTCGATATCTGTGATGAACTTGATTGTCAACCGGGAGATATTATTCAGCGTGTGAGCGAAAAAGAGCTTGAGGAGCTTATTGTCGAGCGTGCAAAAAATGTCGTGAGACAGATGCGGGATGGCGGAGGCAACGAGGCGTCGCTTCCGACATCAGTCTTTGCTGTCGATTTGAGCGACGAAGTAGCATAAGGCGAAAAGCTAAAACGAAATATCAGTGCGATGGGGCCCGTGTCTAACACGGGCTCTATCTTTTGAGATTATCTTGACAAATATAAGTTATCGACAAACAATAACTAAAAGTAAATACGATAAGAGAAAGGGGGAACGATATGAACGCATCAGCGATAAAGCTATCAAAGGTGTCAAAGCGCTATGGGAAACGACGTGTTTTGCATGACGTTTCCTTCGAGGTGCATCAGTCTGAGCTCTGTGCCCTTGTTGGTGCGAACGGGGCGGGCAAAAGCACGCTCATTAAAATCATATTGGGCCTCTGTGAGCCGTCATCGGGGAGTGTGGAGCTCTTTGGAGGCAAGTCAAAAAGAGAGCTTAGCCTGATGCGGGCGCGTGTCGGCTATGTGCCAGATTCCAGCGGAACATACCAGTCCCTCAGTGCGGTTGAGAATCTTCAAATCCGATGTGCGGAATGGGGGCTCGATGAGAGCCGTGAGGTT